>JAAYFT010000170.1 GCA_012728125.1 Tissierellia bacterium
CCATCTATTCCAATTCTATGTTTTACGGTCACTGGCTTATTTGTTTCCCTTTTCATAGCCACAACTATTTCTGCCACCTCTTCAGGATAGGCCATGAGGCTTGCCCCCATTTGATTTCCTGAAACCCGATCTGATGGACAGCCTACATTTAGGTTAATTTCATCATAATTCCAATCCTCTGCAATTTTTACAGCTTCTGCGATTTCCTTTTTATCACATCCTGCAATCTGTAAACTTATGGGCTTTTCATAAGGATGAAAATCTAAAATCTTATTCCTATCTCCATGAATAATTGCACTACTTGTAACCATTTCCGTGTATAGGATAGACTTTTTAGTTAATAGTCTACAAAAATATCTAAAATGTCTATCTGTTATATCAACCATTGGGGCTATGCTTATTCTTGACATTAGTTCTACCTCCTAACTAAATCTGATTTGAATATATAGTATTATTTATTACTCATTATACTAAATTTTAGAAAAGAACACCTCTATTTTACACAATTATAATTTTGTCTATCTTACAATTTTACTTATAACATTTTACTTGAATACTTGGCCCCGCCCTATTCTCAATCCTATAGCCTCATGTGTTAATAAAGTAGAAAAATGTAAAAAACTCCATATTTCAACAACTAGCTAATATATATTTTTTTGGAAATCTATGTTACTATAAATTAAATATAATATTTGGTACAATTGTTTTTGTAAGTAACTAAAACTGTAAGGGAGGAATTTAATGATCAATAAAATTAGTTTGAAAAAGAACATATTTTTTATTATAGCCTTAGTCCTAGTGTTAGTAGAATTACCTCTTGGTGCTTTTGCAGCATCAAATCCCTGGGACCCCTATAATAAACATATGCAAAAGTCCATTGCAAAAAGACACCTTAGAGGGGTTTGGATCTCAACCACCCTAAACCTAGATTGGCCCTCTAAGGAAGTTATAAATATAGAAGATGATAACGAAAGAATTGAAAAGACAAAGGAAGAACTTATTAGCATTTTAGATAAATCAGTTGAAATGAACATGAATGCTATCTTTCTACAAGTAAGTCCAGAGGGAGATGCATTTTACCAATCTGATGTAGTACCTTGGTCTCATTATCTTACTGGAACCTTTGGTAAAGATCCAGGCTTTGACCCATTAGCCTTCGCCATTGAAGAAGCCCATAAACGTAATCTTGAAATCCATGCTTGGTTTAATCCCTATAGGGTTTCCATGTATACAAATGATGCTACAGTAGAATCTCTAAATGTAGAAAAAAGTGTATTTAAAGAACATCCTGATTGGATAAGAACTGCACATTCCAGATTCGTTGTGGATCCCGGTATTCCAGAAGCTAGAGAGTGGATAAAAAGTAAAGTAATGGAAGTAGTAAAAAACTATGACATAGACGGAATACATTTTGATGACTACTTTTATAATGAAGCCTATAAAGGTGAATTAGATGATACAGATACCTTTAATAAACATGGTTCAGGTTTATTTTCAAACAAAGATGATTGGAGAAGAAACAATACCTATCTTCTAATAAAAGAACTTTCCAATGAAATAAGAACAAGAAAGCCTTGGGTAAAATTTGGCATAAGCCCATCAGCTGTTTGGGGAAATAAAAAGGATGGTCATCCAGATGGATCAAATACTAATGCAGGAGTCCCAAACTATGATAGAAGCTTTGCTGATACTAAAAAGTGGGTAGAAGAAGAGTTGATAGATTATATTGCTCCTCAAGTTTATTACTCCTTTGCTAATCCTCATGTTCCCTATGGCGAAATAGTTGCTTGGTGGTCTAATGTCATAAATGGCAAAAATGTTCACCTATATATTGGTCAAGCCTTATATAAAGTAAATAACGATAAGGATATTTATTTCCAAAATTCTAAAGCAGTAGACGAATTTGCTCGACAACATAAATTAAATATTGGATTGCCAGAAGTTAATGGCAGCATCATGTTTAGATATAAAAACTTTGTTGACTCGGACAAGCAACAGGTTGTAAATGCAATACAAAAAGACTTGTGGTCAACAAAAGCCTTAGTACCAGTTATGACCTGGAAAGGTGGAAAAGCTCCTTCAAGCCCCATTGATGGAAATATAGAAGTCCTGTCCCAAGGCAATAAATTATCATGGGTAGATAATGATGAAAGCACTGCTTATTATGCCATATACAGGACAAATAAGGGAAACACTATAGATATTAATTCTGACTATAGTGCTATGGAACTAGTAGCTACTGTTAGAAAAAGCAATAATGGTCTTCAAGAATTTATAGATATGACAAGCAATGGTATCGATAATGTAGTCTATGCAGTTACAGCATTAGATAGGCTTCACCATGAAAGCCAGGAACTTATTATTGGCAAAGAACAATCTAAATATTTTTATGATGTAAACAGGGGGCAAGCTTGGGCTATTAAAGCCATAGATCATCTATTTGAAAGAGATATTATCAAGGGTGTAGGAAATGGAAAGTTTGATCCAAGTAGAAATATCAGCCGTGCAGATTTTCTAATTATGGTAATGAATTCCTTTGGCATAGAACCTGATGAACAAATAAATGATAACTTCTCTGATGCTGGAAATAAATACTATACCAAATATCTAGGAACTGCTAAAAGACTTGGGCTAGCTTTAGGTGTGGGCAATAACCTATATATGCCTGAAAATAATATGACACGACAAGATATGTTTGTAATACTCTATCGTATACTAAATATACTAGAAAAGTTTGATGGCAATATAGATAATAATGAAATAAACTTTCAAGATTTCAGTGATATAGATGAAGTTGACGACTATGCCATGGAAGCTTTAGAGTCCTTTTTAAATGCAGGTATTATCCATGGTGATGGTAACAAGCTTAAACCTAAAGATAATGCTACAAGGGCAGAGACAGCCCAAGTCCTTTACAATATTTTAAATCATAAATAAGTATAAATTAAATAAGCAAGCCCCTTTTTATGAAAAATAAAAAGGAGTTTGCTTTTTAACTGGATGTTAGCCATCACAAATTATATCATACAGCAAGTTACTTAAATCAAATTTTTCTCCATATTTTCTAATATTTCAATGTCCTCTGGCTTAAGCTTTTCATACAAACTTTTTCTATAACTAATAGACATCTCCAACTTGGTTTTTCTATCCTTGTTCTTACTTGTCTCATGCCAGTGGACTTTTTTATTTTTATAGTAAAGGTCATAATCTACTAATCTTTTTCCATCCATGGTATATTCTAGAGCCATAAGTATTTTTTTGACTTCGTAAGGTGTAAAAAATGTGAACAATCGTACTTGGTAGGTCAGCACTGAAAAAAGCATTACGGCATAATCCTTGGTCCAACTCTCACCTAAAATCATACCAATCTCTAATTTTGATAATATAAACATAAGCCTTTTATAGTTTTCCTCATACCGACCACTTGAATCATATATATTAATCCTGAGTTCATACCAATGACTGTCATCTAGAGCTTGTGTAATGAGCCTTAGCCCTTCTAATCGCAAGATTTGCTGAACTTCTCTAATAGGTTTAGGTATCAATATCTTAGTTTCCAAGAAATTTTCAGGAGCTACGGGCCCATTAATTGCTTTATTTGTAAAAGCAATAATGGTATCATCCCTTTCCCCCAATCCAATTCCTTCTATTAATCCAACTGCTTTACCTAAAAACATTTCCTTTAACTTATTTATTAGTTTCTCCTCATTCCCTGCTATTCTCATAACAACCGATGCTGGGCCTAAATCTACCCTATCTAAAAGATTACATTTATGACTATTGATTATAGAACCCAGTATGATCGTTGAAGCTTCATTTACTAATACGATTCTCTTGGCATCCTCTACCCTAGTTTTCTCATGATTTAGGCCGGTAATAAAGCATAGAGTACTGTTGTCCGATGCCTTCTCAAAGGCCTTCCATATATCTGTAGATTCTCCTTTTAAAGCTTCCTCTAAATAATTTGTTACTTGGTCAATATTTTCAGTTCTAATAAATAAAAACCTTGGACCCATTCTAACTAAAAACATGGCCTTCCCCCTTATAAAGAAACCCTTCTCAACTCCATCAATCTTGCCCTATTTGTTCCAATAGGATAGTCCAAATGATAGATCTCACCACTTGATAAATCGATTACATTGATATTTAATATCCCATTTAAGCCTAATGTATTCTCTTCTATATAATGTCTAGGTGCAAAGCTATGGCCATAAAGACTAAAATCTACGTTATCCTTACATTTTTTGTAATAGTGGCATATCTTTATATTATAATTGTCGATGGTTATAAGGCCCTCTTCTAATATTATGCCTCTTCTAGTTAACTTACTAATTATTTCATATTCATCATGGTTTCCCAATGCATAATATATTTTTGTCTCTTCGTTCTTTTCTAAGCCTTCAATAAGCTTGGCTACTCCCTTATGATATTGGATAATCTTATCTTTATATTTTTCCAGTTTGATATTATCTACCAAATCACCTGTATGAACAATAATTTGAGGCTTCAATTTTTCAACGATTCTAAATATATATTTATAAATATCAACAGGAGTATCGCTTATATGCAATAATATTGGTCCCTTTAAATTCTCCAATAACTCCTTAGGTATATAGGGATAATTAAATATGGATAAAAGTCCACTGTAGATGTACTTTATAAATTTCATGGCAGATCTCATCCTCCTATTCACCAGTTCACTTAAGCAAGTTTATTATAAATTTGTTTGCTATCTCTATTTTCAACTAATACAAACCTATTAACTTTATTATACTAAATTAATACAAAATATGATAGAAAGTGACTTGTTATTGAAATTTATATTTAATTATTCTTACTATTTTATATTAATTCACTATGATATAATACAATAAAAGAAGGGGTGAAAACAATGCCAATACTTATTGGTGATAGGATTATTCTAAGGGAGTATAGAAAAGAAGACCTACCATATATGAGGAAATGGGTAAATGACCCTGAAATTACCCAATATCTTAGCAATAATATTTTTCTCTACCCTCATACAATGATTGTAACAGAAAACTTTATAAACAGCATGATAGATGGCAGTTCTGGTATGAAGGGTTTTATCATTGCCCATAAGGAAAATGAAGAATACATAGGGCAAATTGACTTAATAAAAATCGATTGGATTAATAGAATTGGTACTATAGGTATAATAATAGGCAATAGGGAAAAACTTGGCAAGGGCTATGGCACAGAAGCAATAAAGTTGATACAAGAATTCGCTTTTAACAAATTAAACTTAAACAAGCTTGACTTAGAAGTAAGAGAAAACAATGAAAGAGCAATAAATTGTTATCTAAAATGTGGTTTCGTCATTGAAGGCAGGATTAGGCAAAATCACTTTGTAAATGGAAAGTATGCTGATTCCTTGTTTATGGGCATATTAAAAGATGTAATATCAGCGAAATTCCATACTGTGGATCCTGGCAGCCCTTGCACTACAGCTAATACAACCATCAAGTATCCTGGTAATGGATATGTGTATTTATAAATCTTTAATATTTTTTCTTTCATAGATACGTTGTTTTTAAATAAATGTCTTAATAAAATTTCATAATATGCATACCATCCACCTGTTGTAGTTAATCCAAAAAGGAATACACCTATTGCAACTATAAGACGTCCTATATATCCTATTTCCTTTTCAAATGCACTTAAGGTTAAAGTTGCACCACTAAGTCCCGAAGTCCATTCTCCTGTTATTACAACTACTAAGGCTGTAATTGAACATACAAGTATAGTATCTACAAATACTTCAAAACTACCCCATAAACCTTGCTTAATTGGATGGTCTATTTTTGCAGTTGAGTGAATCATCGGTGATGTACCCCAGCCAGCTTCATTACTGTAAACAGCTCTAGCTACTCCCATTCTAATTACTTGGCTTACTGCTGCACCTGCAAATCCCCCTACAGCAGCAGTTCCTGTAAATGCATTGCTAAATATCAATGCAAAAGCACTTCCTACTTCCCCAATATTTTTTAGTATGATAAATACTCCTGCTACAATATAGAATAAACACATAAGAGGTACTAGTCTACCTGCTATCCGTCCTAACCAAGGAATTCCACCTAAGGTCATAGCATAAACAAGGATTACATATACAGCCCCAACTATTAGCATGCTCATATTTAAAGTACCGCCTACTGCTTCAGCTACTGTATAATTTTGCAAAGTAATGAAAAATGTTGAGAAAATGCCTGCACCGAATATAAAAGCTAATATGCCCCAAGCCTTAAATCCTTTCTCTTCTCCTAATCCCTTTTCCATATAGTAGGTAGGTCCACCATAAGGCTCTCCCTTTTCATCCTTAAGACGATAATAAACTGCCAAGGTAACTTCAACGTTTTTTATAATCATTCCTAATAATGCTGCAACCCACATCCAGAATACAGCACCAGGTCCTCCAACAGCTATTGCAGTTGCAACTCCACCTATGTTACCAACACCTACAGAACCCCCTATAGCAGTACTAACTGCTTCTATAGGTGATAGAATCCCTTCTTCTCCGTCTCCTTCGCCTTTAGTCTTCTTAAATAAAATTCCAAAGGTATTTTTCATTATGTGACCAAATTTACCAAATTGAAAAAACTTTGAGCCAACTGTGAAAAATACTCCCACAAACATGATTGCAAAAATCAATGGTAACCCCCATAACCAGCCAGCTATTTTGCCTAGAATTTCATCCATTTTACCCCTCCTTTAATTTGTTTATTTATTCTAATTTTCCCAATTTTCTGTCTTTTTAGCGCACACCACCCCCATAGATTTAATGATGAATTGACACATCGTTGTCACATCTCAAGCTATACTGTCCACAAAATGTTAAAGCTAACTATACTAGCCATTTCATAGTATGCTATAAAGCATACTATGATTAGGTAGTCTTAGCCAGTTCAATACATTTCTTAGCTAATATTATTGATGGGTCTATAAAATTTCCTTTTAAGCCTATTCTATTAGCCAACAATGGTAACTCTGTACATCCAAGGATTATTGGTATATCCCTACCTTTTACATATTTATCATAAAGAGCTTCAAATTCCTCTTGTGATACGTTAAAATCCGATACCTTAACCCTATAAATCCAATTCATAATAATATCCCTATCAGAGCCTTCTGGAACCAAAATATTAAAACCAAACTCGTTAAAAATGTCTTCATATATTTTTGATTTATAGGTCCCATTAGTGGCCATTAGAAAATATTCTTTATTATTCCTGTTATTACTTAAATATATGGCAGTTTCACGAATCATATGTAGTATTTTTGATTTTGTATACTTTTTTACATCATCATAAAAGTAATGGGCAGTATTACAAGGTATGGCAATATAATCTGCTCCCATCATTTCCAGCTTTATAGCTGACCTTATCATTTCAATCCTTGGATCATCCCCTGTACCACATATGTAACTAGTACGATCTGGTATCTGCGTATTATTATCGATGACTATGTGTAAGTGATCTTTTTCTTCTTGAGCATCGGTAAGTTCAATAATCTTTTTAAATAATTCTGATGTGGCTAATGGACCCATCCCCCCCATTATTCCTAATATCAAATTCAGTCACCTCTCATTATGCTAATAGTTCTTATCAGTTATATGTTGCAAAATATGTGCCAAGTTAAAAGTCTCTTAATTTCAATACATTTAACTCACATAAATAAAATAACGGGTTATTTATTAACCCGTTTTATATCCCATTTTCATGAATAAGTCTATGAACTAATGCAAATCCTTTTTCAGTAAGATAACTACCTCCCCTACCTGGCCTTGTCTCAACAAGCCCCATGGATTGGGCAGTATTTAAAAGATTTCTAATTTGACTTTCTGTTAAGGATATATCCTCCTCCTTTGCCCGCATGGCCAAGTATCGCCTTCCTACCCCATCTAAGTTCTTCATTTTATCTAAAAGCCATACCATTTCCCTTCCTAATATGTCCTCCAGTATGGAGTCTCTTTTGTTTTGAGTATAGTTTAAAATATAATCTGGAAGGTCGATTTTTTCCACTTTTTTATCTTTTTTACTTATGCTGACTATATACTCTATTGCATTTTCCAACTGTCTTATATTACCAGGCCAGTCATACTGATATAATTCTTTTATTGCCTCCTCTGTGAGCACTTCCTTAAGATCAACCGCCCTCCCATTACTGTATTTCTTTAGAAAATAATTTGCTAAAAGCAATATATCGGAGCGTCTCTCCCTTAAGCTAGGCATCTTTATTGGCAGTACATTTAATCTATAATATAAATCAGACCTAAAGTTACCTTTCCTTACTTCATCTTCTAGGTTCTTATTGGTAGCAGCTATAATTCTCACATCTATTGGGATCTCTTTTAAGCCTCCAATACGCCTTATTTGCCTTTCCTGTATTACCCTTAGTAGTGTGCATTGGAATTCCAAAGAAGCATCCCCTATTTCATCTAAGAATATTGTTCCCCCATGAGCTTGTTCAAAAAGTCCTATTTTTCCACCTTTTAGAGCTCCCGTAAAAGACCCCTCTTCATATCCAAATAGTTCCGATTCTATTAAATTCATATGTAAAGATGCAAAGTTAACAGGTACAAAGGGCTCCTTGGCCCTCCTTGATAGAGAATGAATAGCTTGAGCAATAAGTTCCTTGCCTGTCCCACTTTCTCCCTGAATCAATATTGTAGAATCAGTGTTGGCAAAAGCTTTAGCTTTCTCCATAAGCTTTTCCATAATGTCACTCTCATAAATAATATCGTCTACTGTATAATAATTGGTCCTTACAGCAAACCTTCTTCGTATCTCGTGTTCATTTTTTTGTATATCCTCACTCTTTTCAAATGTATATATTCTACCTTCCTCACTCCCCCTACCCTCTACAATATTACAGGTAACAAAATACTCTTTACCTCTAATCTTTATAAGATCAGATTCATTAGTCTTGTCCAACTTATTAAGTACTGGCAAAATCGCATTAATATCTTTTCCTATAGTTTGCTCCTCTTTAAAGCCTAAGATTCTATTCATCATATGGTTGACAAGCAAAATACATCCTTCCTTATTAGCATATAGAATGGCCTTAGAACTACAATTGGCAACAGTCTGTAACCTATTGCTCAGGACTTTCATTTCCTTTGCAGCATCACTAATCCTATTTAACAGGCCAACTATTTCATTAAAATAATGGGATGATAAGCTATCGCCTATAGCATCCATCAGCCCTAATCTATGAGCTATATCTATTACCGTAGTCACATCAATTTGGCGAGTGCCTATATCTATTACCTTTTTAATTCCATAAGGAACCAGATGGGGTTCCCCTACTGTAACTGCAATATCCAACTTGGGATATGAAATCTTACTAGGATAGTAGGGGTAATACTTAATATAGTTTACCCCTAGAGCCTGTAATTGAGATATGGCTATTTCAGTAGTTTCCTTCCTATCATTGACAAGTAAAACCTCTATCCCCCTAGGTAATTCTAACAACTCCTCTATATACCTATGGTTTATAACCCTCCTCGCTAATATGTAATCCATACCTTGCTCCATAAGAGCCTTTATTCTTTCATCTATGGCTTCCCTTGAAGATATTACAACAATAGAATTAGAAATATCAATATCAAAATCATCCTCTAAGCAAAAGGA
>JAAYFT010000001.1 GCA_012728125.1 Tissierellia bacterium
AACTATTTTCCTTTTAGCATAGACCTAATAGCATATATACTTACAATAGTCATACCTATTAATCCAGTTATTATAATGTATACCATGTATTACTTCCTCTCTTAACAAGTCAGGGGTATGAATTCTCTACCCCTGCTGCTTTATCATCCTCCACTCTCTTATGTTATCTATCATTAAATACATTGTAACTATTAAGAACGGTATAATGGCCAGTAACCTGTATTCATAAAACATTTTCTTATAAAAATAATAAAGCAAGAAAAAAACTATATATGCAACTGCTGTAGGTATAACCAGGTTAAAAATTATATTCATGCTCTTTTTCATTTATAATCAACTCCCTTCTTTTAAAATTATTGTAGCGCGCCCGTTAAAATTTGTCAGGTCCAAATTTATAAAATTTCATGCATTTGTAATAAAGTCTGCTAAAATTTTTGTCGCATGAAAAACACATATAGTCCTTATACCTTAAGCCTTTCCCAATCTTAACTAATATACATAATATTAATAAGATTCAGGGTATAAGGTGTTAAAAGGGAATAGGAGTAATAGGGCTTATAGGAGCAATGGTAATCAAATAGGATTTTCTTTATTCTAAGTTAATTACCATTTTCTTTAGTTCATCTATACTGCAAATGATGGTTACATTTTGAAGCCATTTCATTAAAATATTCTCATTATTTTGTTCAGCAATAGCATTGTAGACGTTATCAGGTAGGAGATTAAATTTCTCTAAGAGTATTATCATAATTGATTCTCGCATTCCCTCCTTGACTCCTTCATCCTTAATCCGTTCTCCTACCTCACTGCCCATCAGCCATTCCCTTAAGACATCAACCCCTTGTTTTGTAGTCCTCGATATAATTTCTGGCAGTACTGTTAAGTACGCCGTCCGTTCTTCATTGTCTTTTATCTTCTCTATAAGAGACATAACCTTCGGTAGTACTTTATCAAAAGGTACGGATTTCTTCATAAATGGAAGAAATACCAGATTTAATTTTTCTCTTTCATTTAGTAGACAGCCTGAACTAATTTTTCGGTTAATTTCCTCATATACTCTTTCTCCATCAAGTCCATATAAATCTACTACTTGAGTATTATAATGCACTGAACCAAAATTTCTCTCTATCTCACCACCTTGTTGTCTGCTCCCAAAGTTCAGAATTACTGTCCTTACCTGTAATCCACATCTTAAAATTATGCTCATGTCATAAACCAGCATACTTTGTAAGTCAGGCTTTATTTCATCATTGATAATTTCAACATGAAGTAGCGAATCATCTTCAAGCAGAAACATCAGTAATGGCAGTTTATAATTCTCTATTCGTTCCACTTCCACTATTTCCTTAACCCTTGCTAACTTTAATCCAATCCTTTCAAAGGATAAACCTTTAAAGATTCTATTAAAATATCCTTCAATAAAACTCTCTTGTTTAAAATTTACTCTCATATTTTTCACCTCCTGCCTTAAACTTTATCTTTCAAAATTTTTCTTGCAAAAAATAAAAAAAGCACATCCTCCTTAATTACTGCCAGTATAAACTACTTGGCTGTATAAAGAGAATATGCTCTCCGCCTGTGTCACTAACGCTATTGTAGCGCATATTAAAGAAGAACACAATTACATTCTAACAATTACTACTTCCATCTAACCTTATCCCTTTAACCCATATT
>JAAYFT010000171.1 GCA_012728125.1 Tissierellia bacterium
TATCAAATATATAATAGGGCAAAGTTGGCAGACATGGATTTTGGTACATTTACAGTAGATGGTAAGGAATATCCTTTATCCTTCGTGTTATTTGAAGGCCAATGGGAATATGAGAAGGATACTAAACTAAGAAGGGCAGCCTTTGAAGCTTTTTCAAAAAAGCTGAGAGAATATCAACATACCATAGCTACAACCTATCAAACTCAAGTACAAAAAGAAAAGACTTTAGCTACTTTAAGAGGCTTTGATTCTGTAATAGACAGCCTACTATTTCCTCAAAAGGTAGATAGAGACTTATATCATAGACAAATAGACCTAATAGTGGAACATTTAGCACCTCATATGAGAAAGTATGCCAAGCTTATTCAAAGAATATATAATTTAGAAGAAATGACCTTTGCAGACCTAAAGCTAGATATAGATCCGGATTTTGAACCTAAAATATCAGTGGAAGAATCAAGACAATATATAGAAGGAGCCCTATCAGTATTAGGGGAAGATTATCTAGAAGTAGTAAAAAGGGCCTATGAGGAAAGATGGATAGATTTTGTTCAAAACAAGGGTAAATCTACAGGAGCTTTTTGTTCAAGTCCCTATGGCAGACATCCCTATATACTCATATCTTGGACTGAGAGAATGAGAGAAGTATTTGTCCTAGCCCATGAACTAGGTCATGCAGGCCATTTCTACTTAGCTCAACAAAACCAAAATATATTCGATACAAGACCATCACAGTATTTCATAGAAGCTCCATCTACTATGAATGAAATGTTAATGGCCAACTATCTGATGAAAAACACTGAAGATAAAAGGATGAAAAGATGGGTATTGTCCTCTATTGTTTCCCGAACCTATTATCACAACTTCGTAACCCATTTATTAGAAGCCCATTTCCAAAGAGAAGTATATAGGATTATAGATGATGGTGGTAGCGTTCAGGCTGCAACATTGAATAAATTAAAGAGAGATACCTTAGAGAAATTCTGGGGTGATGCAGTAAGGATTAATGAAGGTGCAGAGCTAACTTGGATGAGGCAGCCCCATTATTATATGGGCTTATATCCATATACCTATAGTGCAGGCCTGACAATTGCTACAGAAGTGAGCAAGAGGGTTTTAAATGAAGGTCAAAAAGCCTTAGATGATTGGAAGGAAGTACTAAAGGCTGGAGGCACAAAAACTCCAATAGAATTGGCACAAATGGCGGGAGTAGATATTACAACTGAGAAGCCTTTACTAAATACAATAGATCATATTGGAAGCCTAATAGATGAGATAGTTAAATTGACAGATGAATTAGCGTAAAAGTTGAGTGTTCATACTCAACTTTTTTATTAAAAATATTATGTAAATATGTTATACTTAAGTGAAAGACATATTTAAAGAGGTGTTTTCTTTGCTAGTTATATTACTTAAAAACCTATCAAGTAGAGTGGGAATCATTTTAATATTAGCCTTATTTCTTTCTAAAGTTGGCTTATTTAGAAAACTAGTATCTAAAAGAAATATAAATCTTCAAGATAAGATATACTTATCTATTATCTTTGGTTTCATTGGTATAATAGGAACCTATACTGGAATCCATTTACAGGGAGCCATAGTAAACTCTTGGGTAATAGGAGTTTTTGATGGTGGCCTTTTAGGTGGCCCCTTAGTAGGCTTTCTATCAGGCTTAATTGCAGGTGGTCATAGGTTTCTTATAGATATAGGTGGTTTTACTGCCCTAGCTTGTAGTTTGTCTACATTAACAGAAGGGATTATGGCAGGGTTTTTAAAGAAAAAATTTGAAAA
>JAAYFT010000025.1 GCA_012728125.1 Tissierellia bacterium
ACTCTTTCTATTATATCATTTAAGTCTTCCACTGGTCTAAATGTTTCCCATGCTGTTCCATCATCAGATACCTTTAATAGGGACATGGATTGGGTACCTAGTCTCTTGCCATCGGCATAGTTGATAGTACCACCCATTGGAATCTTAAACTCTGCTTCTTCCATGGCTGCCATGAAGTTTTCCCAGTTTAATGGTTTACCTTCTACTCTTCTAAGTCCTTCTGCCATAAAGTGGCCTGCTATCCATCCTGCCATGGCAAAGGCATTGCCTGCATAGTCTGGTTGGCCATAGTTAGTCATTCCTTCTACGAAGGCATTTACTTCTTCTGGATCTGATAGGTCTACCCATGCGTTGGAGTAAATTGGGAATTTATTTGCTGCAGTGGCATAGTCTTGAGCAAAGTTTGCTATAGTTGTGGCATCAGCGTTTGAATATGTTGTAAATACTGGCTTAGCTACTCCCTGGGAAATAAGGCCCTTGATTATAGTTGGTAGGGTTGCTTGTATTGAAGCTGCCACTATTACGTCTACGTCTTCGTTCTTCATCTTTAGTACTGCTGAAGAAACATCTGTAGCACCTGGGTTTATTTGTTCTTTAACTACTGTATAGTCTCCACCTAGTTTTTCAACTTGGTTTTCTACTCCGCTTAATAGGTCTTTTCCAGCATCGTCATTAGTATAGATAACACCTATTTTTTTAGCCCCATGTTCTTCAACTGCTCTAGCTACAATTAGCCTTCCTTCAGTAACGTAGATTGGCTGTACTGGGAATAAGCCTTTACCATTTTCAACGCTTGTTGCGTCTTCGTTATATAGTTCAGCTATTCCTGCTGCAAAGTAAACTGTTGGTATTCCAGTTTCCTTTAATAGGTCTAAGGTTGCTCCTATGGTTGGTGTGCCAAAGTGGCCTACGATTGCGAATACCTTATCATCGTTTATCAGTTGCTCTGTAAAAGCTATTGCCTTAGTTGGATCAAACTCATCGTCATAGTGGATGAATTCTATTTTTCTTCCATCTATTCCACCTGCATCATTAACCATTTTAAAGTAGGCTTCTATACCTGCATTAAATGGAACTCCTACAGCTGCAAAGGCTCCTGATGTAGCAGCAGTATTTCCTACTTTTACTACCTCGTCTGTTACACCTTGTGAAAGTGTTTCTTTGCTAGTACATCCTGTAACTGTCATTAGAAGTAATCCAATGGCTAAAATAATAGATATTGACCTTTTCATTAATAATATACCCCCTAAATTAATTATTTTTATTTCCTCCAAGATAGGCCTCAATTAACTGAGGATTATCTTTAAGTTCTTCTCCACTGCCTTCCATGATAATCTTGCCTACTTCCAATACATAGGCATAATCTGCGATTTTCAAAGTCTGTGAAGCGTTTTGCTCTACTATTAGGACTGTTGTGCCATCTTTTTTTATTTCCTTAATGATTTCAAAGATGTTTTTTACTATTAATGGAGCTAGGCCTAAGGATGGCTCATCTAATAGTAGTAGTTTTGGACTCCCCATAAGGGCCCTTCCTATGGCTAACATTTGCTGCTCCCCACCAGATAAGGTAGAAGCAATTTGGTTTCTTCTCTCCTTAAGGACTGGGAAGTAATTATATACCCTGTTGAAGTTTTTCTCTATGGTCTTTCTATCCTTTATGGTATAGGCTCCTGTCCTTAAGTTTTCCTCCACAGTAAGGTCCCTGAAGACCTGCCTACCTTCTGGAGATTGAATAATGCCTAGGGAAGCAATTTTATTTATTGGCATATTGGTAATGTCCCTGCCAAAGAATTCCACAGTCCCCTCAATAGCTTCCAATACCCCTGATATCTTTCTTAGGGTTGTTGTTTTCCCAGCTCCATTGGAACCTAGGAGGGCTACTATCTGGCTTTCCTTAACAGACATATTAATTCCTTTTAAGGCTTCTATGCTTCCATAACTGACTTTCAAGTTTTTAATGCTTAGGGCTTCCATTATTCATCCTCCTTTCCTAGGTAGGCTATTTGCACTTCTTCATTGGCCTGGATTTCCTCTGGACTTCCGATGGCAAGTAATTTTCCAAAGGAAATGGCACATATTCTATCACAAAGATTGTTAACGAATTTCATATCATGTTCTACTAGAAGGATTGTAGTATTTAATCTTTCTCTTATTTCCCTTACTGTTTCCATAAGTTCTAAGGTTTCTGTATCGTTTAAGCCTGCTGCAGGCTCATCTAGGATAATCAATTTAGGATTTAGCATCAAGGTGCGGGCTAGCTCTATCTTTTTTAAGATCCCATAGGGCTGCCCTGCCACCAGTTGATCTTTTATATGGTAAAGGCCCATGTATTTTAGGACTTCTTCTGCTTTTTTTCTTAACCTTTCTTCTTCCTTCCTGGCCTTTGGAAGGCTAAATAATTGGCTAAATAAGGAGGCTTTGAATTCAATATGGG
>JAAYFT010000172.1 GCA_012728125.1 Tissierellia bacterium
AATGTTTATCTATAGCTATGAAGGCCTGGTAATAATACATTTACTCCTATAAATGTAAATATTACACATAAAAACCCAATTATGGAAAACCAAGCAGCAGTTTTTCCCTTCCAACCCCTATTAAACCTTAGATGTAGATAAGTAGAATAAATTATCCATGTAATTAAGGACCAAGTTTCCTTTGGATCCCAGCCCCAATATCTGGCCCAAGCCTTTTTTGCCCAAATAGCTCCAGTTATTATGACTAATGTAAGCATTAAATATCCAAAGGCTATTACCCTATAACTTAAATAGTCACATACTTCTGCATCAGGCAAATGACTACTTTTCTTTTCCTTATCCTTATTTCTCTCATTTATTAAGTACATAAGTGAAAGTCCGGCTGCTACTGCAAAGGAACCATAGGAAATTATTGCAGTTCCTACGTGAATTGTAAGCCATCTACTTTGCAAGGCTGGCATTAGGGGCTTTATAGTTTTTGGTAACATGGAAGCATAGCCCATCATTAAAAATGCTAAGGGCATTACAAATCCACCTACAGCAGTAAATTTATACTTATGATGTATAACTAAGTAGCATAGAACTATTGCCCATGTGAAGCTATTGGCAAATTCAAATTGGTTGCTAAAGGGTAACCTACCTGATTCTATAATCCTTAAGATCATGGCAATAGTGTGGATTGCAAATCCTATACTTGATGCAATGACAGAAAATTTTCCTACCTTTTCTTTAGATGACACTAAAAATACGAAAAAACCTAAAGAAGCTATAATGTATATTATAAATGCTAAGGTAAAAAACAACTCTTCAAAATATACTATATCCATCATACTTCCCCCCTATTAGATAAAGTTGATGATAAGAGATTTTTAAGCTGCATAGTGTATCCCCAAATATTTTGTTTGGTAATAGGTAAAATTGTGCCTTCTTCCACTATTACAAATCTTGGATAGAAATAGAAGGATAAGAATAATCCCATAACCATAACCAAACATCCTATTAAAACAAAGTAATAACCAAAATCCCTTCTATAAGTTAGCCCTGTATATAGTCTTGAATCATCAAAGCTAATTTCCAAATCTTCATAATAGATTGGCTCTCCAGGTGCTGTTATAAAGGAGTCAACGTAATTACCATATTCATACAAAACTACAGCATAATGGGGGTGGTTTTTTTGCTCAGTAATAGTAACTGGTTGCCCACTATGATCAATGGCAAAATCAGGATAGTAACCATATAAGTATACTGTTAGATGTTTAGGTTGATAAAAATAGTGTTGACTATTTTTTAGCCTAGTTTCTTCTAAGATATTTCCTTCCTTATCCTTAATAGTTAGGTCACTTATCCAGCCATAGCTAGATTGATAAAAGTTTATTCCTTTATACTTAAGAGGATTATTAACCCATATCTTCTTAGATTCAACTTCTTTACCTTCTTCAATAATCTTTAGTTCACTATAGTATTGTTCTGTACTTCCATCTTCCCTAAAGCCTAAATAAAAATCATCTAGTCTGAGGGTAAATCCCTGTTTGACAAAAGTTGTACTTTCTCCTGGCAATAGGTTAACAAAGCCCTCATAGGCAAACATATTACCTAGAAAACTACCTAGTATGATAATTATTATTCCAAGATGGGTTACTGACGAGCCAAGTACTCCAATACGGTTTTTGGCTGCCCTAAAACCATTTTCACCCTTATATGTCTTAAAACCTTTCTTTTCTAGAACTTTTCTAAATTCTTCTGTATCATATTTTTCATCCCATATATTCTCTATATTTTTACTAGGTGCTGGAAAATAATCTTCCTTCATCCTTGCAAGTTGGGAAGGTAATAGTTTAATAGTACATCCTGTTATATTTACTAGAAAAAGAAATAACAAGGCCCTATAGATAAAGGAGCTGTAAACTTTGTTAAATTCTAATAGTAAAATTATATTTCCAAAGTTTTCATAGTTGTGTAGATAAAACTCCTTTGTGGCACCTTGTGGTATGACTGTTCCTATTATGGAGTAAATAGCTATTACTATAAACAAAATAATTGCAAATCGAAAACCTATCATAAATTTGCCAATTTTTTTAATCATTATATCTCTCCTAGCACACAATTGTAAAACTAAGGGGGGAGAAATCCCCCATTAGTTTTATAGAATACTATTGTCTTGGATCAAGTAAATTGAAATTCGCTTTACTGTCAGATTCTAGCAAATCCTCTTCTTTCAAGAATATATTTTTATTATTGTGACAAGACTCACAAGACTCGTTTTGGAAAGTATTCCTTTGAATATTATGGGTTGGTGAATATTTCCAATTGCTTATGTCATCAAAATTTGGCAGCATGTTATCTTCTACTGCTTCAAAGGTATCCTTAGCAGTAGGTATATGTCTTAAGGTTACATATTTATATGGTCTTTCTGGTGTCGGATTTGGATTTAATCCTATTTTAAACATTAACTTAGTTTGTGATGAACTCTTTAGTGCAGTCATATCTTCATTATAGTTTACGTGACATTCGAAACAGTTATTGTTAGCTTGAGCATGACATACTTGACATGATAATGAATCCCCATGTATATTATGGAATTCAATGTCAGAGTTACCTGGTGCTTGGTCTTCATGGCAGTCTAAGCATGATGGCAATGGTTGCTCCCACATACTGCCATATTCTTCTCCAGTACCATGGAAATTATCAATTGGGTGACAATCCATACAGGTCATGCCTAACTCAAAGTGGACATCCCCACTAAAGCCTACTTCACCCATGTATTCTCCTGCATTTCTTGCACCATGACAACCATAACAGGTTTCTTCCATTGGTGGAGTTTTAAAGAAGTCATGCTGACTGATCAAGCCACCTGTATAGTTTTTAGGCCTGCTTACATGGCAATCACCACAGGTTGCATGGCAGCTAAAACAGTTTTTATCAAATACTTCTGCATGGGCAGGTGAATCAGGCATAGATTCCATATTTGAAAATGCCATTAAGCCGTTTTCCATTCCCTTAATATTGTGATGTAAGGAGAATTGATAGGTTTCTGTTACACCACCATGACATTTAGAACATATACCATCTATATCTTGAGACGGATAAGGATTCATAGTGGCATGGGCTGCTTCTTGAGTTGGTAGGTTTTCACCACCATGACAATTTATACAGCCTAGTTGACCGTGACTAGTTTCCAAAAATTCTTTCGATACTAAAAACATATCCACAGCTTCCAGCTGAGGTCCTGGAACACCTCACGCGCCTTCACTGCCATGTCCTTCATCAACTTCCATTACTACTGCTCCTATAACACTTTCGCTAGTATGACAAGCAATACAACTACTACTATCAATTGGTTCTATATGTACTGGTGTAGTAAGTAGCCTTGCAGTTACTACAGTCCCTCTACTAAGATGATATCCACCTAGAATTGCTATAGATAATATTACTAAAATAGCTAAACTGAAAAGCCTGCTATCGTAAAGCTTTCTCTTCAAAAGTTTCACCTCCAAATTACCTAAAACATATTAAACTAAAAACAAATAAAGACATTGGGGGGATAACCCCCCAATTATTAATTTGTAACTAAAGGTAATTCGGCTCCATTCCAGCCTGCCATACCTCTACCTATTGAGAAGGCATTATATCCAT
>JAAYFT010000173.1 GCA_012728125.1 Tissierellia bacterium
AGCTCAAGAATTAATTGAAGCCCTATGGATTAAATTGTCTGAATGGGTATGGACCATATCCTCAAATACAGCCAACTATTTTGCTGGATATAATCAATTTCAAAACCTTACTCTTGGTGGAAGAAAAAGAGACGGAAGAGATGCAACCAATGAACTATCCTATATGTGTTTAAATGCAACAGAAAGTGTGAAAACCCATCAACCTGGCCTAAGTGTTAGGATTCATTCTGATTGTCCAGAGGAGTTTTTAATGGCAGTATGTAAGCTGGTATCTAAAGGCACAGGTTTTCCAGCTATTCATAACGACCAGGCTGGGTCTCAAATGCTTTTACAGGCAGGCTATTCCCCTGAAGATGCCAGGGATTGGAGTAACTGTGGCTGCGTAGTACCTCATTTCAGAAAGACTGGTGAATGGACTTCTGCAGTTAATGTAAACTTTGGTGCTGCTTTAGAATATGCTCTGAACCAAGGCCATAGCAGATTGACTAAGGAAAAAATGGGCCTTGATGAAATACCAATGGAAGAATTTAAATCCTTTGAAGAGGTAAAGGAAGCCTTCTTAAAACAATTGGCCAATCTAATTAAACATTCAGTAATAGGTACCTTAGTAGCTCAAAAGCTACATTATGAAATGGTTCCAAGACCATTTTTATCTACAGTAGTGGACGGTTGTATGGAAAAGGGTAAGGATTTAAGCCGTGGAGGAGCTAAATATAATGTGGGGCCAGTATTAACTGGAATAGGCCTTGGAGTAGTAGCCAATGGTCTAGCAGCTATTAAAAAGCTAGTCTTTGAAGATAAGGTCACCACCATGGCAGAATTAAATAAGGCCCTTGAATCTAATTGGGAAGGATATGAAGGATTAAGAGAGCTTGCTCTTAAGGTGCCTAAGTATGGAAATGACAACGATTATGTAGATGAATTAGCCATAGAAATATCTGACTTCTTCTATAGGGAAACTAGAAAATATAAGGATATCTTCGGCTCAAGCTTCAATACTGCCTTCATGGGAATATCCAACTATGTACCTACTGGTAAGGTAATTGGTGCATTGCCTTGTGGTAGAAAGGCTAGGGCACCTTTAACTGAAGGAGTATCACCCTTTGTAGGTAGTGATGTTACTAGTCCAACGGCTGCAATGAAATCTGCTGCAAAGGTTAACCATGATGTTCACACTGGTGGAACCCTACTTAACTTAAGATTAAATGAAAATCTATTAAAGACAAATAGAGGCTTAAGAAACCTTGGGGCCTTGATCAGAGCTTATTTCTCCCTTGGTGCTTTCCATGTTCAATTTAATACAGTATCAACGGAGACCTTAAGAAAGGCCCAAGAAAATCCAGATGAATATAGGGATTTATTAGTTAGGGTTGCAGGCTATAGTACCCAATTTGTAAACCTATCTAGAGAAATGCAGGATGCTATCATAGCCAGAACTGAACATGAGAATATGTAGGTGACTAAGGTGAAAGATAAAACAGGAATTATTATGAATATACAAAATTTCTCAGTTAATGATGGAGAAGGTATTCGGTCAACAGTTTTTTTGGCAGGTTGTCCCCTTAGGTGTAAATGGTGTTCTAATCCTGAATCTTGGTCCTTAAATAATGACTATGTTAGAGAAATGACTTTAGATGATATAGTTAAAGAAATAAGGAAAAACATGATCTTTTATAGATATTCTCAAGGAGGAATTACCTATTCAGGTGGTGAGCCTACTTTTCAAAGAGATTTTCTAAGGGCCATGGTAGATACCTTCTATAATATGGGTGTCCACCAAACAATTGAAACCTGTGGATATTTCATTTGGGATCATGTGGAGGATATATTAAATAAATTGGATTTTGTCTTTGTAGATATTAAGATAATGGATGGAAAAAGACATAAAGAACTAACTGGAGTAGACAATGAAAAAATTTTAAACAATATTAAAAAGCTTGGAAAGTTAAACATAGATCTAGTCGTTA
>JAAYFT010000174.1 GCA_012728125.1 Tissierellia bacterium
ACTCTCCTATACTATAATATTTCATTATTATCACCTCTCTATATACAATTATATCATACTTTTATAAATTGTATATAGAGTTTTGCAATTTTTTATAAAATTATTTTAGCTGTTGTTACCCTCCCTTTTTATTCAGTTAATAGTTAAGAGTGAAGAGTGAAGAGCTTCTTAAGTCAAACATTGGGGTCATAAAACCCTCTGAATGTAATGCTTATAATGTCTGTCTTAGGGAATACTTCATGTCAATTAAACATTTATAACAAACTATTAACTTTTCACCACTAACTATTCACTAAATTCCGCTATTCACTTTTCACTCTTCACTAAATAAATAAAACCCTCATCTCCATAGAGACGAAGGTTAGCTTCGTGGTACCACTCTAATTCATCTAAATCTCTCGATTTAGACCTTACTAGGTTTAAAACCTTACAGTGTAACGGCTGCATCCGTCATGGCCTAAATAATTCGACCACGAAGTTCCGGGGCCATCTTCAGAATAACCTTAATCACTGGCTTTCACCTAACCCAGCTCTCTAAAGATTAAAATTAATCCTACTCTTCCCTTCACTACCTTTTAATTTGAAATATTATATAAGTTTTCTATATCTTTCCTTATTTGATATATTATTATACTCTAAGTAAAAATTTTAGTCAACTAAGTAACTTTTTCTTTATAAAAAAATGTATATTTTTCCAGTTTTTGTGTATTATATAGATTATACCATACTTTAGGATATTTTTCAGAATATTTGGTCTACTATAGCAAAAATTTGACAAAAGATAGCTTTTTGATTACAATACTATAATAGTTAAATTATAGGAGGTATTTTATGGAAAATCATCCGTCAAAAAAGACTGGGAAAATTCCAGTCATAATATTCCTCGCTATAGCACTAACTGTATCTTTAGGTTTATACTTTTACCAAGGTAACTTAGCTAAAGTTACCATAAAATTAGATGGTGGAGTTAAGTTAATAACTTCAAATGCTAATACATTAGAAGAACTTCTTCTTAATGAAAATATTACATTAGAAAAGGGAGCTTATATTAGCCACCCCTTAGATGCAACAGTTGAAGATAACATGGTTGTTATTATAAAGAACCCTAAACCATACACCATTGAGTTCAACGAAACTCTTGTTGATGTAAAATCTTACCACAATAGTGTGGCAGCTATTTTAGATGATAGTGGTGTAGTTTTAGGTGAAAAGGATTTCACTAATCCTAGTTTGGAAGAAGTAGTTTCTCCAGGTAGTACAATAGAAATCTTCAAGGTAGAAGAAGTATTTGAAACCTATGACGAGGTTATTCCTTACGAGAAAATAGTTACAAAAAATTCTAGACTTGATATAGGTACAAGTAAGACAGTTCAAGAAGGTAAGGATGGATTGAAAAAAATTATAGTTAAGAAGGAACTCGTCAATGGTAAGGTACGATCATCAGAAATATTGGGAGCAGAAATAATTTCTGAACCCGTTGCAGAAATAGTAGAAAAAGGCACGAAGGATATAATCGTTACTTCCAGAGGTAATGTTAGCTATAGAAAAGCTATAACTATGACAGCAACCGCATATGATTTATCATTCGAAAGCACAGGGAAGCGCCCAGGAGATAAATATTATGGCATAACTGCTTCTGGTACAAAGGCAAGGCCAGGAGTAGTAGCTGTAGACCCTAAGGTCATTCCACTAGGCACTAAGCTTTATATTCAAAGCCTAGATGGAACTAAAGATTATGGTTTTGCTATAGCTGAAGATACAGGTGGAGCTATCAAAGGAAATAGAATTGACTTATTCTTTGAGGACTCCCAAGATGTCTATAAGTTTGGAAGAAGAAAAGTAAAAGTATATATTATTAATGACTAAAAAAATGATTAGGTTCTCTTAGAGGACCTAATCATTTTTTATGCTTCAGCTATTTTGGTTTTAATGACCTTTTCAACAAATACCTTCAATAGTTCTGGGTCAAATTGAGTTCCTTCATTGTTTATAAGCTCTTCCATTACCTGTTCTGGTGGTAATGCCTTTCTATATGGCCTGTCAGAGGACATAGCCTCATAGGCATCTGCTATGGCTATTAT
>JAAYFT010000026.1 GCA_012728125.1 Tissierellia bacterium
AGTGTGCCCAAAATACATGTAATTCTATCCATCTCAATCATAACACAAAAATAAGGGTAAAAATAGTAATGGAGCGGGATTTAAGAAAATCCCACCCCAACTATTGACAAAGAGCCTAAATAAAAAACCCCCTTCATCAAATGATGAAAGGAGTTTTTCTTTTCCTATTCATATATATATAGTTCCTTATCTCCTAGCCTATTTAAGTCAATATTTCCCACTAATTCCTTAGGTACTGTGATTACTTCTTTTACCCCATCTGAAATATATCGTTTTTCAGGATTCTTATCAAAATATTCTAACCAGTTATATAAGCCTACATTATCTACCTTCATTTCAGAAGCCCTAATCCTAGGTAGGGATAAGGGGTTAAATTTCTTTGATATAGGTGAAGGGGCTGGATTCCAGCCAACGTTTAATATGGCAATGTTTTCATAGCTAACCCCATCATAGGTTCCCTTTTCCAGGTATACTTCTAAATCCTTATTTTTTGGCCTTTCTCCATAGCAAAGTGCATAGGTATTTACTTGGTATTCTGGCAATATTTTATTTATTATCTTAACCTGCTTAGCCAAGGCCTCTTGTATTTTTTCCCCATCCTCCATATTTCTCATGCTTCTGTGATCTATGGTATGGTTTCCTATATCATAGCCATTTTCCACTAAATAGTTTAATTTATATTCTATATACTCTGGCTGCCTAAAGGGATTTTCTCCAAATATAAAAAATGTAGCTGTAACGCCAAAATCAGGATATTCCTCTTTAAAGGATTCTAGTATGCCAAGGGCACAGTCAGGATCTATTATATCTTCTCCATTAGGATCCTTTATAATCCTAAAATTGTTTTCATTGCCATCATCAAAGGTAAGGACTACTGGAGTTTTTCCAGCTTCTATATCTATATTATTGTTTACAAAATCCTTTAGACTAACGATCCTATATCCCTTTTCATAGAGGGTAAGTAAGTCTTTTTTTAGATTGTCTGGAGTCCTTGTCCACTCTCCTTCCTCACTATCTACATTATGGTACATTAAAATCATTACTTCTCCTGCTTCATTGGGTTTTAGAGAAAGGTCAATCTTATCCTTAGGATCTAGGACTATTTCTTCTTCATCCTCTTCATCTTCAATATACTCATTTTCTTCTACTATGTTTTCTTCTTCTAGATTATGTACTTCTTCTACTTTATCAGCTTCATTTTTTTCACAAGCAACTAATAAAAAAGCTAATAGGCTTAATACTAATAAAAATTTCCCTAGTATGTTTTTCATTTTATGTCACCCTTTGCATATTATTTTTTCTATTACACATAATTATTATACAATATATAGTCCATAATACTAACTTATAATTATAGACCTTACTTAGGATTTTTATACAAATTTAATAATAATTACCAGAATATTATTTTTTAAAAAGGTAATATTATTAGTACAACAACAAAATAAGTTGTTGGAAAAGGAGGTTTGTAAGATGGCTAATACTAACAACAATAAGATAGTTGTGCCTGAAGCTAGAGCAGCCTTAAATCAAATGAAGCTAGAAATAGCAAATGAACTTGGGTTGGCAAATTACGACAATTTAGATAAGGGTAATTTGACCTCCAGACAAAATGGTTACGTTGGCGGTTATATGGTGAAAAGATTAGTTGAGACTGCTCAAAACCAATTAGCAGGAAAATAACTTTTAAGTAGCAACATATAATAGAGAAGTGGAAACCACTTCTCTATTTTTTATTCTGTGTGGTATAATAAAGGAATAGGTATAGAAATGGAGGTGTTTTAAGTGTATTTGGGAAACACTGAAGAATTAGCTCAGAATAAGCTGCTTTTATTATATATAATTAAATTTTCCAATAGAACTTTTACCAACAATGAGTTGACAGAATTCGTTTTAGAAAGAAATTATATGAATTATTTTTTTATCCAGCAATATTTAAGTGAATTAGTAGATTCTCATTTCATCGAAAAAACAAATACAGATTCTAAAGAAGTTTATAAATTATTGGAAAAAGGTGAAATAGCCCTATCCTA
>JAAYFT010000027.1 GCA_012728125.1 Tissierellia bacterium
ACTTTAGGTTTAGGAGATAGGATAGTGATCCAACCAGAAGAAAGAGGTATAGTTATTAGATTTATGGACAATGTGTTTTTTGATTCTGGAAGTGCTGAAATAAAAGAAGAAGCCTATGAGATTTTACATTCAGTTGCCGAAATATTGAATAGAGAAGAGTTCGTTAATAGACATATTAAGGTAGAGGGGCACACTGATACTGATCCAATAGTAAGGGCTTCAAAGTATGCTACTAACTGGGAGTTATCTGCTGCCAGAGCAACTAATGTTTTAAGATACCTGGTGGAGGTTGAATCCATAGATGGTGGGAGAATATCCTCTTCTGGATATAGCTATTACCGTAATATTGCTCCAAATGACACGCCAGAAAACAAGGCTAAGAACAGAAGAGTAGATATAGTAATTTTAAGAGGCGAATTTGAAAAATTAGAACCTTAAAAAAAGAGGTGATAGTATGTCTAAAAAAAATGTCATAATTTTAATATTGATACTTTTATTAGCACTGACTTTAGGAATTATAGCTGGCATATTTATTTTTTCAAATGACTCTAATCCAAAGGAAAAACAAGTTAAAATCTATCCTTTGACCTTAGAGGAGATGTATTGCAATATAAAAGATAGTAGAAGAATTTTGAAAATAAAAGTTACTATAGAAACTACAAACAAAGAAACCTATGAAGAAATGAGTCAAAAACAATTTCTTATAAGAGATGAAATCAATAAAATAGTGAGAAATTCTACAGAAGAGGAACTAGAAGGAAAAGAAGGACAAGTTAATTTACAGAACTCTATTAAGAAAAATCTCATCAATCTTTTTAATGACGAAAATATAACTAATATATATTTTGATGATTTTATAATTCAGTAGGGGAGGGATTTTATTGTCTGAAGTATTATCACAATCTGAAATCGATGCCCTTCTCAATGCTCTTAGCTCTGGAAAATTAGCTGTAGAAGATATTCAAGAAGAAGATAGTTCTAAAAAGGTAAGGAAATATGATTTTAGGAATCCCCAAAAAATCTCGAAAGACCAGCTAAGAACTTTAGAAGTAATACATGATAATCTTGGTAGATTTTTTCAAACTTTTTTAACTGGTTATTTAAGGTACCCAGTTAAAATAGAAGTTCTTACTGTAGACCAATTTGCCTATAGTGAGTTTAGCAATGCCCTTTCAAACCCAGCATTTCTATGTCTGATCGATTTTAATCCTTTAGACGGGCAAATTTTAATGGATATGTCTACAAATGTAATATATACAATAATTGACAGGCTGTTAGGTGGGGAAGGAACGGAAAAACAGGAAATAAGAACATTTACTGAAATTGAATTATCACTGCTTACAAAAATGATTCAAAGGATGATAAGAGATATCAAAGAGGCCTGGAGTAATGTCATTGATTTGAAACCCAGGCTAGAAAAGATTGAAACCAATCCCCAATTTGCTCAAATTGTTCCACCTAACGAGACTATTGCTTTAATAACAATGAATATTGAAATTGGGCAAATTGAAGGTATGATGAATTTTTGTATACCCTATATTCTTTTAGAACCAATATTGGATAAATTGAGTACTAGACTCTGGTTTAGCACTTTAAAGAAAGAACGTTCACAGGAAGAGTTAATGGCTATTAAAGAAAGGATTCTAAAGACAATAGTTCCTTTAGTTGCTGAATTGGGTACAGCTACGATAAAAGTCAAAGATATATTAAACTTACACCCTGGAGATGTTATTAAACTTAATGGTAGCCAAAATATTCGAGTTCGAGTAGGAAGTAATATAAAATTTAGAGGAGAAGTAGGTGTATCTAATAATAGAATGGCTGTAAAAATCACAGAAGTCGTAAAGGAGGGTGAAATTAACGATGGCCAATGATATGTTATCTCAAGAAGAAATAGATGCTCTATTAAAAGGCGATATTAATGATGAACCTATAGTTGAATATTATGAAGATGATCAAGTGTTGACAGATATTGAGAAAGATGCATTAGGTGAAATTGGAAACATTAGTATGGGAACTGCTGCTACCACCTTGTCTACTTTATTAAATAGAAAAGTAAGTATCACTACCCCTAATGTAAGCATTACTACTACAGACAAATTAGCAGAAGAATATACCATACCATTTGTAGCAATAGATGTTAGTTATAAAGAAGGCTTAGAAGGATCAAATGTTTTAATCCTTAATACAAATGATGTAAAAATAATAACCGACATAATGATGGGAAAGGATACTTTCGATACTGAAAGGGAGATATCTGAACTTGATTTAAGTGCTGTAAGTGAAGCTATGAATCAAATGATGGGCTCTGTTTGTACTTCTTTGTCAGAAATGTTTTTGAAAAAAATAGATATTGAACCTCCAAAATCAATGCAAATAACCTTTCAAGAAGGTAAAGAGATAATTGAACTGCTAAAAACAGATCTTCCAATTATTAAAGTTTCATTTAAGATGGTAGTAGAAGATATCATCAACAGTAAAATTATGCAATTGATACCAATTGAATTTGGAAAATCTATGGTAGAAGCACTAATGAGCAGTACTATAAGTGAAGACGAAAAAAATGTCGAAACTATAGACTATTCGGTTCTAGATTCAGTGAAAACCCAACCTGATTTTGAAAAACCTATAACTAGAGATGTATCACCTGTTGATAAAGGAATGGATATAAATTATAATATAAGTAAAAATGAAGAAAAAGTTGTTGTTAAAAAGCCAGTATTTCAAACTTTTCAAGAAGCATCCAATGAACCATTTAATGCTTCCATAGATTTGATTGGGGATATTCCAATTGAAATAACTGTCGAATTAGGAAGAGCACATAAAAAAATTGCCGACATATTGTCACTTGGCCAAGGTAGTGTTATTGAGTTAGATAAACTAGTTGGAGAACCCTTAAATATATACGCTAATGGAAGATTTATCGCAAAAGGAGAAGTTGTAGTAATCGACGATAATTTTGGAATTAGGGTAACAGAAATTGATAGTTCAAGTAAAAAGATTATTTAATAATCTGAATAGGAGGTTATAAAATGTCAAATGGAATTTTAATAGTGGATGATGCATCTTTTATGAGAATGATGATCAAAGATATTTTAACTAAAAATGGATTTAATGTTGCTGGAGAAGCAGAAAATGGAGTAAAAGCTGTTGAAAAATATAAAGAATTAAATCCGGATTTAGTAATAATGGATATTACTATGCCAGAAATGGATGGTATACAAGCAGTAAGAGAAATAAAAAAGATCAATAATGATGCCAAAATAATTATGTGTTCTGCAATGGGACAACAGGCTATGGTCATCGAAGCAATACAAGCAGGTGCAAAAGATTTTATTGTCAAACCATTTCAATCAGATAGAGTAGTTGAGGCTGTAAAAAAGGTATTGAGCTAAGCCATGAAGGGTTGGATTAAATTAATTTACAGTTTTATCTTTCTGTATTTTAATGGTACACCTGTTTATTGTACCGGATTGGAAGAAGTAAGTATAATTAAAGCAATTTTACAATTAATTTTTTATTTAGGTGTATTTGTTGCTGTTATACTACTTAGCATCTATGGAACAAGATTTATAGCAAAAAACTATAAAAGAGCAGCGTCTAGCAAATATGCTGAATTATTGGATATACTAAATATTCCAGGTGGTTCTAAAATAGCCATAATAAAAATCAATGAGAGGATATATATACTATCTATTAACAATAGCTGTACAACAGTTATAGACAAGCTTAGCAAGGAAGAGTTTAATATACTTGATGAAAACTTTGATAATTATTTAGATAAGTATATTGACAAATGGCATGATAATTTGAAAATTAATAGGATTTTGAATAAATTTTATTCAAAAAAAGATAAGGAAGACTTTAGCGATGAAGAGAAAGACTAAATTAGCTATACTGGTTATTTTGTATTTGATTATTTTTTCTACATCTGCATATGGAGAATCTAGCATATCTATATTCGATAATACTATTACCGTTGGAAACAATGATGATCCAGAAAATTATGTATTTTCACTACAGCTTTTATTCTTGCTAACCATATTGACTTTAGCACCATCTATTTTAATTATGATGACGGGTTTTACCCGTATACTTATTGTATTAGCCTTTGTAAGAAATGCACTAGGGCTACAACAAACACCACCTAATCAAGTGATTATTGGTATTGCCCTATTCCTTACCTTTTTTATTATGGCTCCCATAGCTGCGGAAATAAATAATGAAGCAATTCAACCATACATTAATTCGGAAATCTCACAAGAAGTTGCTATGGAAAGGGCCATGACTCCCATAAGGGATTTTATGTTTAAACAGACGAGGGATAAGGATTTGGGCTTATTTTTAAACATGAAAGGTATCGATAGGGTTTCAAACTTAGATGAGATTCCGACTCATGTTTTAATTCCTGCATTTATTATTAGTGAATTAAAAACTGCTTTTCAAATTGGATTTATAATTTTTATTCCTTTTTTAGTCATAGATATGGTTGTTGCAAGTACATTGATGGCAATGGGAATGATGATGTTGCCACCAGTTATTATATCTTTACCATTTAAGCTATTATTGTTTGTAATGGTCGATGGATGGAACTTAATTGCTAAATCTTTAGTCTTAGGCTTTAATTAGGGGTGTTATTATGGGTAATGTTGATATGATAAAATTAGCACAGGATGCAATTCGTACAGTTTTATTTTCTGCTGCTCCTATGCTAATTATAAGTTTAATGGTAGGTTTAATTGTTAGCGTAATTCAAGCTGTTACTCAGATTCAAGAAGCAACTTTATCCTTTGTCCCTAAAATTATAGCCGTTTTTATTTCCATCTTAATTTTTGGACCATGGATTTTAAGATTATTGACTCAGTTGGCAACAGACTTGTTTACAAATATCAACCTGTACATATATTAAGGATGAATTCACATGGAAGAAATCATAGACCTTATATTTAATCAGTTTCAATTATTTTTATTAGTTGTCGTTAGGACATCGGGGATTTTCGTTTTTTCTCCTTTTTTTAGTTCACAAAACGTTCCTAATGTTGCAAAAATAGGCCTTACATTATCAATATCAATTATAATATCCATGACTTTAACTAGTCCTGTAGACTATAGTATTTTGCCTTTAACAATAGTGATTTTTAAAGAATTGCTTGTAGGTATAATAATTGGATTTATATCCTATGCTTTTTTATCCGCCTTTTATGTGATGGGGCAAATCATAGATATGAAAATTGGCTTTGGTATGGCAAATGTGATCGATCCACAAAATAGAATACAGATTCCTTTAATGGGGAATTTTTATTATATATTTTCTTTTATCATTTTGTTAGGAATTAATGGACATCACAGAATAATATTGGCATTGAAAGAAAGCTACAATTATATACCGATTAATGGCTTCAAATATACAGAAGGTTCTATGGCCATTATTATTGACACCTTGGCCAAGGCCTTCGAATTAGGATTAAAATTAAGTATGCCAATTGTGGTAATAATTTTTCTTACAGATATTGTTTTAGGCATATTATCTAAGACCATACCACAATTAAATGTGTTCGTAGTTGGGATGCCTTTTAAAATCCTAATAGGATTATTGTTGATTTTAGTTGGTATGCCAATTTTTTTCAATAGTATGGATAGTATTTTCGACCTAATAATCAATAATATGTATAAATTTATAAAAACTAAATAAGGCTGATTTTAATATGATTAAGTTTAATTTACAATTATTTGCTGAGTCAGAAAAAACTGAAAAACCTACCCCTAAAAAGAGAAGAGAAGCCCGACAAGAGGGACAAGTAGTACAAAGTAGAGAAGTAACTGCTGTAGTTATTCTATTTACTAGTTTTATAGGACTGAAAATATTAAGTGAAATATTAGGAAGACAATTAAGCGTGTTAACAATTAACTTATTTAATGAAGCAAAAAATCCAGAAGTTTTTTTACATACAAATAATTTAATGCCTAATGCATTAAAAATATTTTCGGATTTTGCTTTAGTTGTTTTCCCGATTTTGGGGATTGCCTTCTTTTCATCCTTAATAATCAACTATCTGCAGGTAGGAGTTTTGTTTACTACAAAAACCTTGAAAATAAAATTAAATAGGTTGAATCCAGTAGAGGGTTTTAAAAGAATCTTCTCAAAAAGAGCTTTGATGGAATTATTTAAATCGGTTTTTAAAATATTTTTAGCCGCCTATGTGGCACTATCGTATATCAGAAAAAATTTACTTACCATACTTCAGTATCCTCAGTTGGAACTCAAAGATTCGATGTTCAAGTTTTCTAATCTCACCTATAATGTCATCATAAGGGTTTTAGGCATATTATTCGTTTTAGCCATATTAGATTATTTTTTCCAATGGAGGCAGCATGAAAAAAATCTTATGATGACAAAGCAGGAAATAAAAGAGGAATACAAGCAAACAGAAGGGGATCCTCTAATAAAAAGCAAAATAAAAGAAAGACAAAGAAGATTGGCAATGAGCCGAATGATGCAAGATATTCCCAAGGCGGATGTAATTATTACTAACCCTACCCATTATGCAGTAGCTTTAAAGTATGATAGGGAAAAATTTGATGCACCCTTCGTCCTGGGAAAAGGTGTAGACTTAATAGCAGAAAATATTAAGAAAGTAGCAAAAGAAAATGACATACCTATTGTGGAAAACAAACCTTTGGCTCAGGCCATATATAATAATATAGAAATTGGTGAGATGATAACAGAGGATCTATACGAAGCAGTAGCAGAAGTTTTAGCATATGTTTACAGTTTAAAAGATGAGTTTAGGGGGACATAAGATGAAATTAGGAAATGTTTTGGTTGCTCTAGCTGTAATAGCCCTTGTACTTATAATAATTATTCCTATAAATACAAATTTATTAGATTTCCTGCTCATTGTAAATATCTCATTTTCATTATTGATACTACTGTTATCCATGTATGCAGAAGATGCACTAAAGATAACTGTTTTTCCATCTTTATTACTTTTAGCTACCTTGTTTAGACTTTCCTTAAACATTTCAACTACCAGGGAAATTCTAACTAATGCCGATGCAGGTAAAGTTATAGAAACATTTGGTGAATTTGTTATTCAAAACAATGCAGTAGTTGGATTTATTATATTTTTGATAATTATTATAATCAATTTTCTTGTAATAACTAAGGGTTCAGAGCGTGTATCTGAAGTGGCAGCTAGATTTACTCTAGATGCTATGCCTGGAAAGCAAATGGCTATTGATGCAGATTTAAATGCTGGATTGATTACGGAGGAAGAAGCTAAGCAGAGGCGAAAAGACGTACAAAAATATGCTGATTTTTATGGAGCCATGGATGGTGCTAGTAAATTTGTAAAAGGAGACGCCATTGCTGGAATCCTTATAATCATTATTGAGATTGGTGCAGGTTTTTTAATAGGAGTTATAGATAAAGGTATGTCCTTTGGTGAAGCACTGCAAAGATACACCTTGTTAACAGTAGGAGACGGACTAGTGACTCAAATTCCTGCTTTGCTGATTTCAACGGGAACAGGATTAGTTGTTACTAGGGCAGCTTCTGAGGCAAATCTAGGCCAGGATATTATAAACCAGCTTTTCAAAAATAATCCTATGCTGTTATACATAATTGCAGGTGTTATTATACTATTAGGCCTTACTACTCCCTTGCCAACTTTTGTTAGCTTAGTGCTAGGAATTATATTCATAGCAGCAGCTACTAGAATAAGAAGAATTACTGGTGTAGAACCTGAGGAAATAGTAGAGGACACTTCAGAGGCTGAAGAACTAAGAAAACCAGAAAATGTTCTTAGCTTGTTAAAAGTTGATGATATTGAATTGGAAGTAGGCTATGGATTAATTCCCTTGGCAGATGTTGAACAGGGTGGAGATTTACTAGATAGAATAGTTATGATAAGAAGACAAATAGCCATGGAACTAGGTTTAGTAGTTCCCATAGTAAGACTGAGAGACAATATCCAGCTAAATCCCAACGAATATATAATAAAGATTAAAGGTGTAAAGGTGGCTAAAGGAGAAGTTTATTTCGATCATTATTTGGCAATGGACCCTGGTATGGGAGGAGGAGACATTGAAGGTATCGATACTGTAGAGCCAGCCTTTGGTTTACCAGCTAAATGGATTACAGAAAAGGAAAGGGAAAAAGCTGAAATTTTTGGATATACTGTTGTCGATCCCCCTTCTGTAATTGCAACCCATTTAACAGAAGTTATTAAAGAACGGGCTTATGAATTAATAGGTAGACAAGAAGTAAAAACGTTAATAGAAAATGTTAGAGAGGAATATCCTGCTGTTGTTGAAGAAGTAGTTCCTAAAGTCCTTAGCTTAGGTGAAATACAGAAAGTATTGTCTAATTTGCTTAGAGAGCAAATTAGTATTAGGGATATGGTTACCATACTGGAGACCTTAGCTGACTACGGTAACATAACAAATGATACAGACCTATTAACTGAATATGTAAGGCAAAGGTTATCAGGCTATATAACTAACAAGTATGCTGAAGGTAGAAAGCTCAATGTAGTAACCTTGGATAATGAAGTTGAAGAACTAATTATGAATTCGATAAATAAAACAGAGACAGGGGCTTATCTATCGATTGATCCAGGCAAAGTACAAACCATATTAAATAATACTTTTAAGGCTATTCAAAAGCTTACAAATATTGGGGATCAACCAATAATATTAACAGCTCCTATAGTTAGATTATATTTTAAAAGATTAACTGAGCAAATGACTAGGGATATTATTGTCCTATCCTATAATGAATTAGAGCCTTCCATTGAAATACAATCTATTGGGGTGGTAGGAATATAATGAAAGTTAAAAAATATGTTGGTCAAACTGCCCATGAGGCTATGTTAAAACTAAAGACTGAACTAGGCCCAGATGCCGTTATATTAAATACTAAAACTATTAGAGATAAGGGTTTTTTTGGTTTTTTCAAAAAACCCTTAGTTGAAATTACAGCAGCTTATGAAGAAAAGGATCTTATAGCTAAGTTTATAAAACCAAATGGATATGAGAACAAATTAATAGATATTAATCATGAATTAAAGGAATTGAAAAACTTAGTATTGACTTTATCACATAACAAAAACATTAGTGAAGACTTTTCTCCTAAATTCAACAATTTTCATAATATTATGGTTAAAAATGGGGTTAACCCCCATATAGCCTCTAGTATCTTAAAAGAAATTGAAAATGATATAAACTTAGATAATAAGGACAATAAAACTATAAGAAAAATTGTTAAGTATACTTTAACTGAGAAACTTGGCAATCCCAAAACTATCAATATTGATATAAGACCTAAAAATATTTTCTTTGTTGGTTCAACAGGTGTAGGTAAAACTACAACCTTAGCAAAGATAGCTGCAAACTTCGTGTTGGAAAATAAATACGATATTGGATTAATAACTTTAGATACATATCGAATAGCTGCAGTAGACCAATTAAAAGTTTATGCAGAAATTTTAAAACTTCCCTTGGAAGTTGCCTATAATAAAGATGACTTGGTTAAGGCCTTAAATAAGTTTAGCCACAAGGACATTATCCTCATTGATACTGCAGGCAGAAGCCATAATAACCAGAAGCAAGTCGAAGAGTTGAAAGAAGTATTAAATGTAGTTGGCAATAAGGAAGTTTTTCTACTTTTAGATGCAACTGTAGATTACAGTGTTCTAAATTCAATCATTGATACCTATAGTTTTTTAAATGATTATAAGTTAATTGTTACGAAAGTAGATGAAGCAAAAAAATATGGTAGTTTTTTAAATATAAAACATATTACAGATAAAGAACTATCCTATTATACAATAGGTCAAAATGTCCCAGAAGATATTAAAATAGTTAACAATCAAGAAATAGTTGAAAAACTACTTGAGGAGAATTCGAATGATTGATCAAGCTGCAAAGTTAAGAGAGATGATGAGAGCGAAACATAAAGATGAAGTTGAAAAGAATCATAATAAGAAGGCAAGAGTATTAGCTATTTCAAGTGGGAAAGGTGGTGTTGGAAAAACTAATTTTGCAATAAACTTCTCTATATCCCTTAGGAGACTTGGTTATGATGTTGTAATCTTAGATGCAGATATTGGATTAAGTAACATAGAAATCATATCAGGTGTTAGTCTAAATAGCTCATTGTCGGATATTGTTTTTGCCAATAAGGATATATTTGAAATCATGGGAAATGGGCCAGAAGGAGTCAAAATCATTTCAGGTGGTTCTGGATTAAAAGAATTGAAACTATTGGATGGCGATAACTTTAATAAATTAATAGGAGAAATTGAAAAATTACAAGCAGCTACTGATTTTATAGTAATTGATACTGGTGCAGGTATTTCAAAATCTGTAATAAATTTTGTCATGACAGCAGATGAAGTGATTATTATTTGTACCCCTGATCCAACTTCTTTGATGGACTCATATACTTTAATTAAATCTTTAGTTTATACTGGCTTTACAGGTAAAATTAACATTGTCAGCAATTTGGTAAGTAATCGAAACGAAGGAAGAGATATTTTTAATAAACTACACAATACAGTAGAGAATTTTCTAAGAGTTCAAATTGAGTATTTTGGGTATATAGAAAGAAACAGGCTTATTAGAAATGCAGTAATAAATCAAGTGCCTTTTATCATTTCCCATCCAAAGGATCCTAACGCAAAGAGAATAAATATAATGGCAATGAATTATTTAGATGCCAAATTTTCACCCCTTGAGAAAGGTAGAACTAGCTTTGCAAAAAGGATACTAGATATTTTTGTAAAAAGAGGTGATTAAGTGGAGTCTAAATTTGAATTTTTAGAAATCGGTATGAAATTAGATATAGAATTAAATGGCGAAAATGAAAAAGGAAAATTCTATCCTTCTAAAGTATTAGAGATTATTGAGCCCGATGAATTAATAATTGGTGGACCAATGAAAAAAAGCCAACTAGTATTATTACATAAGGGTGAAGCGATAAAAGTTTATTATAACGTTGAAAATAGGGGAAAATATTCATTCGATGCAGAAATTATATCTAGAGAATATAAAAGAATTTACATATTAAGAATTAAAAGAACTTCTAACGTTAGAAGAATACAATTAAGAAATTATTTTAGGTTACCAGTCACCTTAGATGTAGAAAAAAGATTTACTTTGAAGGGCCAAAACAAGGAAACTATAACTGAATTGTGTGAGGCAAAAGATTTGTCAGGGGGTGGAATGAAATTATACTGTAAATATGAACATGTGGTGGGAGATGAAATACAGTGGAAATTTAAATTAAATGATAATGTCTTGGAAGGAAAAGCCACTGTAATCAGAGTTGAAGAAATTGATTCCTTTAATTATAAATATAGCTTAGGCGTTTCATTTACTGAGATTAGTGACAAGGATAGGGAAGCAATAATAAAATACATATTTGAACAGCAAATAATTTTGAGAATAAAAGGGTTGATATAGATGATCAGGGTTTTAGTAGTAGATGATTCCATCTTAATTAGGAAGATATTAACAGATATTTTAGAATCAGATCAAGAGATAAAAGTAATAGATACAGCAAAAAATGGTAAAGAAGCCTTAGAAAAAATAGACTCTTTAAAACCTGACCTAGTGACTTTAGATATAGAAATGCCTATAATGGACGGTCTTACAACTTTAAACCATATTGTATCAAAACACAAGATACCAGTAATTATGATCAGCTCACTAACATCAGAAGGTGCTGAACTGACCTTAAAAGCTTTAGATTCAGGAGCAGTAGATTTTTTGCCTAAGCCAACCAATGTTTTCAGCTTGAAGCAAGAAGATATAAGAAATCAAATAGTAGAAAAAGTTAAAGTAGCTGTAAAAGCAAAATTTGATACTATTGAACCAATTAATAAAGTTAAAAAACATAGGACTTCAATTCAAAAAAAGATAGATATTGAAGAGAATTTCAGCAACATAATCACCATAGGTACCTCAACTGGAGGACCTAGGGCTCTACAAGCTTTAATACCTCAATTACCTGCTGATATAGATGCTTCAATTGTTATAGTCCAGCATATGCCACCAAAGTTTACTAAATCTTTGGCAGATAGGTTAAATTCCATATCAAACATAAAAGTTAAAGAAGCAGAGGAAGGAGATATTCTTTTAAGGGGACATGCCTATATTGCACCTGGAGACTACCATTTAAGGGTAGTTAAAGAAGGGAATAAACTAGTTGTTAGATTAGATCAAGAACCGAAAGTACTAGGTTTAAGGCCGACAGTAGACAAGATGATGGATTCTGTGGCAAAAATAGAAGGATTTAATAAAATTGGAGTTATATTAACAGGTATGGGGTCTGACGGAAAAAAGGGCATAAAACGTATTAAAGAATCAGGGGGTTTTACTATTGCTCAAGACGAAATGACTTCTGTAGTATTTGGAATGCCTAAAGCTGCCATCAGTACTAACTGTATAGATATAGTCTTACCTATCGAAAAGATAGGAGATAAAATATTAAGTAAAGCGGGGATGTAATATGGATTTGGATATTAATCAATACATTAATATTTTTGTGGAAGAGTCAAAAGAACATTTACAAAGTTTAAATGATGTATTGCTAGAACTAGAGAAAAACCCTTCTAATCTTGAGTATATAAATGAAATCTTTAGAGTAGCCCATACATTAAAGGGCATGTCAGGTACCATGGGTTTTACTAATATGGCAAACTTAACCCATGATATGGAAAATGTTTTACAGGCCATTAGAAACAACGAAGTAGAAGTTTCTGATGAAATTATTGACCTTCTATTTGAGTGTTTCGATGCTTTAGATACTTCTGTAAACCATATTATAGATCATGGTTCAGAAGGTAGTACAAGCAATAAGGATTTAATCCAAAAACTCAATAAACTCCTTAGCAAAGAAAAAAATAATAAAAATAATTATTCACAAAGGCATACGATGGAGTTAGAGCACCATTTGGTTGAAGTTTTGAATAAGGCAGCACAAGAGGGGTTAAGCGCTTATAAAATTGATATTTTGTTAAAGGAAACTTGCATGCTAAAAGCAGCTAGGGCATTTATTGTTTTTAATACATTAGAAACCTTTGGAGAGATAGTTTATTCAAATCCACCTGTAGAGGATATTGAAGATGAAAAGTTCGATTTAACTTTTTCAATAATGCTAATTACAAGTAGCATAGAAGCTGAACTACTTGATAGTTTAAATCAAATTTCAGAAATAGAAAAGATTGAAATAACTCTATTAGATGATTCCATTGATATTATAGAAATAAATGATGTTGAGCCTAATACGGATAAAGACTTTTCAGAGTTTCACAAAGAAGATACTAAAAATGAGAAAGAAACCCATAGCAATGTAGGTAAGATTGGAAAAACGGTGCGGGTAGACATTGATAGGCTAGATAACCTTATGAATCTAGTAAGTGAATTGATAATTATCAAGACTAGAATGGATGATTTAAGTGGTAAAGCTACAGGGGAAAATATGACTGAAGCAATTGAATATTTGGAAAGGATAACTACTAGTTTACATGATGCTGTTATGAAGGTTAGAATGGTTCCAATAGAGAGGGTATTTAATAGGTTCCCAAGACTTGTTAGAGACCTTTCTAAGGAGTTAGGAAAGGAAATTGACCTTCAAATGAGTGGAGAGGAGACTGAAGTAGATAGGACTGTTATTGACGAAATAGGGGATCCTTTAATCCATTTAATAAGAAATTCTATTGATCATGGGATTGAATTACCAAAGGATAGGATAAAAATTGGTAAACCTGAAAGAGGAAATTTAATCCTTAAATCCTATCCAGATGGAAACAATGTTGTAATAGAAGTAGAAGACGATGGTAAAGGAATTGACTATAAAAAGATAGTAAGGAAGGCCTTAGAAAAAGGCTTATTAACTGAAAAAGAAGCTGAAAATCTATCCATAGAAGAGAGTATTAATTTATTGTTTTTACCAGGATTCAGTACTGCAGAAAAAGTATCAGATTTATCTGGCAGAGGAGTTGGCCTTGACGTTGTTAAAAGTAAGATTGAGTCCATCAACGGAAGTGTTGAGGTGGAAAGTGTTGAAGATAAGGGTACTAAATTTATCATAAGAATTCCATTGACTTTAGCTATTATTCAAGCATTGCTGATTAAATTAAGCGATGAGATCTATGCCATACCTCTAAGTTCTGTTACTGAAATAGTAAATATTTCTAGTAGCGACATTAGGGATGTTCAAGGTCAAGAAATAGCATTGTACAGGGGTAAAACTATACCAGTACTTAGACTTAAAGCCCTATTAGAAATTCCAGAAGATGATGTTGATGAAGACCTTGTTGTAGTTGTTGTCAACAAAGGAGAAAAACAGGCAGGATTAATCGTTGATAGTCTAATTGGCCAACAGGAAATTGTAATTAAGAGTTTAGGCAAGTATCTAGCAGGAATTAAGTATATTTCTGGTGCCACTATTCTTGGCAATGGAAATATTTCTCTTATCCTAGACGTTAATTCTCTAATATAAAGGAGGCATTTATATGTCATCTGCAATAGATAATAAGTATGTGATTTTCATGTTAAATAAGGAATATTACGGCATTCCAATAGACAATGTTATTTCTATAGAAAAAATGTTAAAAGCTACTAGAATACCTAACGGCCCCAATTATCTTAAGGGGGTAATAAATCTAAGGGGAGAAGTAATACCTTTAATTGACTTAAGGCAGAAATTAAATATGAGCATAAAAGAAATTGACAAGAATACAAGAATTATTGTTGTAAATAATGAAGATATTGTAGCTGGACTAATAGTTGATTCTTCTTCCGAAGTAATTGAAATAGATGAAGAAAGTATTGATGAAGTGCCTTCTAGTGAAAACATTAATCTTTCATATATAAACGGAATTGGCAAAACAAAAGATAGACTGATAATTTTACTTGAATTATCAAAGGTTCTAGAAAATTAGGAGTGAAATACATGTTAGATGTTGGCAATTTAAACCATTTTATGATTGATATACTTAAAGAATTAGGAAATATTGGTGCAGGTAATGCAGCAACAGCTTTGGCCAGTATGATATCAAAAAAAGTCAATATGGATGTTCCAAATGTTCGAATTCTTGAATTTAAGGAAGTGGCTGAAGTCTTAGGTGGAGAGGAAAATTTAATAGTAGGAATATATTTTGAGTTAACTGAAGACGTAGTTGGAAATATGATGTTTGCTTTAGACATGGATTCAGCAATTAATCTTACAAATATGTTATTCAATAGAGAAAGGAATGATAGACAATTGGATGAAATGGATATTTCTGCTATTTCAGAAGTAGGAAATATCTTAGCCTCTTCCTATGCCAATTCCCTATCATCTCTTACGGGGCTTAAGATTTTTATATCTGTACCTTCGATTTCAATAGATATGGCTGGAGCTATCTTAAGTGTTCCTGCCATACAGTATGGACATGTTGCAGATCATGCTTTAATGATCGAGACAACCTTTGAAGAAAATCAAAATTTAGTTACAGGAAATATATTTTTCCTTCCTAACTTATCTTCTTTTGATAAAATATTAACTGCATTAGGGGTAAATTAGTATGGAAAAAAATACTATTAAAGTTGGAATGGCAGATCTAAATGTGACAAAGGCTCCTCATCTATTAACAACTTTAGGATTAGGGTCTTGTGTGGGCATTACTTTGTATGATGAAGTAAACAAAATAGCCGGACTAGCTCATATTATGTTGCCTTCCAGCAAAGAAATAAAGAATAATGAAAACAAAGCTAAATTTGCAGATACAGGTATAGATGAACTAATTAAATCTATGGTTAAAATTGGAGCTAATAAAAATTATTTAGTGGCAAAAATAGCAGGTGGAGCTCAAATGTTTAACTTTAATTCAAATAATCAAATGTTAAAGATAGGCGAGAGAAATATTATGGCAACAAAAGAAAAATTAAAGGAATTGAATATAAGAATAGTTTCAGAAGACACAGGTGGGAATTTTGGTAGGACAATAGTATTAGATTCTGCAGATGGCTCCTTATATGTTAGAACCATTGGCCATGGAGAAAAAATAATATAACTTCCATGGAGGGATGAAGATGGAAATTGACAGCTTATGGACTAAATATACTAAGACCAAGGATAGTGAAGTTAAAAAGGCATTGATTGAATATTATATAGATTTGGTGAAAATAGTTTCTGGAAGAATGTATAATTTTTATGGCAGTAAAATTGAATATGAAGACCTTTTAGGCTATGGAATACTAGGTCTTATAGATAGCATCGATAAATTTGATATTACAAAAAATATTAGATTTGAAACATATGCACAAATCAGAATAAAGGGTGCAATAATTGATCAAATTAGAAAACTTGATTGGATACCTAGATCCTTGAGAAAAAAATCTAAAGATGTTCAAAATATTATTTATCAGCTAGAAAACCAACTTGGAAGAACTCCAACTAATGAAGAAATAGCTAAAGCCATGAATATTTCATTAAAGGAGTTAGAAGCTTTATTATCAGATATCTCTACATTTAATATCGCATCTTTAGAAGAGGTTATACTGGCAAATGGAGATTTTTCTATAGATTTTCAACAGGATAATTATAGACCTGAGGAGATATATGAGAATAAGGAAATTAAGGAGATCCTAACTGAATCCTTTAATATACTAACAGAAAATGAAAGACTGGTCATTTCTTTATATTATTATGAAGAATTAACCTATAAAGAAATTGGGCACATAATGGAGCTGTCTGAATCTAGAATTTCTCAAATACATAGTAAAGCCATCTTAAAAATAAAGAACTACTTAATAAAAAAAGGCATCGATGAAAATTTTTAGGAGGTGAAACATGTATCATCTAAGCAACAATTTAAGTTTAGATATTAGCAAAGATGGCCTTAAAGGTTATATCGTAATATCTAAAGATGATGATAGTGAACTAGGAGAATTTAATATTGATGGCATAGTAAAAGAAGTAAAGGAAATCATTAAATATGGTTTAAAAGAAGAAGTATTGTTAAATTTATTAAAAAACAAAATAGTAAACGAAAAAGTACTTATAGCAGAAGGTAAGGAACCAATACATGGAAAGGATGGGAAAATTAAGTATTATTTTGATTTTGAGAAACCACTCCTACCAAAAATAAAACCTGATGGCACTGTAGATTACAAGGAGTTAGATTCTATAAATGTAGTGAAAAGTGGCGATATTATTGCAGAAATAATTCCTCCAGAAGAAGGGGAAGATGGAATAAAGGTTAATGGAGAATCTATTTCTCATAAAAAAGGAAAAATTCCAAGGTTTTCCCGTGGAAAAAATACTTCGGTTTCTGAGGATGGTAAATTTTTAAAAGCTTCTTCCAATGGGATTGTAGAATTTCGAAATGGAAAGATAAGCGTATCTGAAATTTTGACTTTAAACAATATAGACAACAGCACTGGAAATATAAATTTTAATGGCAATGTAATAATAAAAGAGGATATATTAAATGGATTTGCTTTAAAGACTACTGGTTCAGTTGAAATAAAAGGTGCTGTAGAAGGTGGATTTATTCAATGTGACGGCGACGTATTAGTACGTCAAGGCATACAGGGATACAATAGGCTGGTAATTGATATTGGTGGAAATTTATCTACGAAATTTATTGAAAATTCTATCATAAGGGTAAGGGGAAATATAACCTCAGAAGCCATTATGCATAGCGATGTTTCCTCAAAATCTAACATTCTGGTAATAGGGAGAAAAGGGCTCATTGTAGGTGGTATTTGTAGAGCAAAATACGAAATACGTGCAAAAGTAGTTGGATCATCAATGGCTACTAATACAGTTTTAGAAGTAGGGGTAGATCCAGAAATAAAACATAAATTTGAAAAATTGGAACAAAATATTAAAACATGTAAGGATAATTTAGAAAAAATTGAGCGATCACTAAAATTGTTGGATATGTTAAAGAGTTCTAATAGGCTAGACCAAAAGAAATTGGAACTCTACAATAGTTTAATAAAAGCAAGGATTTCACTAAACTCGGAAATAATCACTTTAGAAAGGGAACTAAACCTCATTGAAAGCCAAAAAGATTCTCTTTTAAAAGGACAGATAAAAGTATCAGACACAGTGTATCCAGGTGTAAAGATAATCATAGGCAATAGCCAAATGATCGTAAGAGACGAAATGAAAAGGTGTACCTTTTATGAAGAAAATGGTAGAATAAAAATAGGACCATATTAAGGAGTGGTACTATGTCCATTAAGCCCATTGACTTTAATGTTATACTTCCTAAGACACAAGAGTTGAATAGCCATAGAATTGTTGAAAATGTAAAACACAGAAATATAGTAGATAGCAATTATATTCAAAGGGAAAAGATTGTTAATCAAAATCAGAAGAAAGTTCTTGATACTGAAAAAACTGAACATAGTAAAATAACAAAAGATGAAAAAAGAAAAAATAAATATGAACACCAAGAGAAAAAAAGGAAAAGGTCTAGAGAAAATCCAAGTAGCAAAAAGAAAACATCCTTTTCAGGTCATAAAATAGATATTCAGATATAATGAGGTGTTGTATGCTAAACTATATTTTATTTATTATCGGATTCGCACTAATAGGATTTTCTATTATTGTTATAAGTAATGACTTAAAAAAATCTGCTTTAAAAATAGACGAGATTAGCAAAATAGAGGAAAATGTTAAGGAGTATTATAAACTTACAGAAGAAATAATAGGGACATTTGACCATGTAATAGGTAGTAAAATAGAGGAAATAAATGCTATAAATATAAATCTAGATAATAATACTAATAAGGATAGTGTTGAAAATACAATTATAAATAGTAAATATGAGAATATAAAAACTAGTTTTGAAGATAATACGGTTGAAAAAATCCTAGAGTTACATTCTATTGGGCTTAATATTGAAGAAATAGCTAAAAAACTGAATAAAGGTGTAAGAGAAATAGAAATTATTATGAAAATGAATAGTTCAAAAAATATGGACAAAAATATTTAAAAATCATTGATTTGGGAAATGTCTTATGTTATACTACTATAGTGATTACACACATTTTCTGACATTAAAGGGAGTGCCTTAGGGTTCCTTTAATGTATGAAGAAAATGGAGGAAAAAAACTTGGAGGTGAAAATTATGTCAGTAATTACTATGAAGGCTTTGTTAGAAGCGGGAGTCCACTTCGGACATCAAACTAGAAGATGGAATCCTAAAATGGCAGAGTATATCTTTACAGAAAGAAATGGAATTTACATCATTGACTTACAAAAGACTGTAAAAAAAGTAGAAGAAGCTTATGACTTCGTTAAGGAGTTAGTTTTCAATGGTGGTGAGATCTTATTTGTTGGTACAAAAAAACAAGCTCAAGAAGCCATTGAAACCGAAGCTAAAAGATGTAACATGCACTATGTTAACCAAAGATGGTTAGGAGGCATGCTTACTAACTACAAAACTATTAGAAAGAGAATTGACAGGCTTCATGAACTAGAGAAAATGGAAGAAGAAGGTTTATTTGATGTTCTTCCAAAGAAAGAAGTTATTAAATTAAGACATGAAGCTGAAAGATTAGAAAAATTCCTTGGTGGAATTAAAAACATGGATAGAATTCCAGATGCTCTTTTTGTAGTAGACCCAAGAAAAGAGAGAATAGCTGTAAAAGAAGCTCAAATTCTAAACATACCTGTTGTAGCCATTGTTGATACTAACTGCGATCCAGATGAAGTAGACTATGTTATTCCTGGAAACGACGATGCTATAAGAGCAGTTAAGTTATTAACTGAAACTATAGCTAATGCAGTTTTAGAAGGTAAACAAGGCGAGCAAATTGAAGATGTAGAAGAGTAATAAAAAAGGGTAAGGGTTTTAAAGGATAATTCCTTGTGCCCTTACCATTTTTAACAATATAGGAGGGATAAAATGAGCATTAGTGCATCACAAGTTAAAGAACTTAGAGAATTAACTGGAGCTGGAATGATGGATTGTAAGAAAGCTTTAGTTGAAACAAATGGTGATATAGAAAAAGCTATTGACTTATTAAGGGAAAAGGGATTATCAAAGGCTGCTAAAAAAGCAGGAAGAATAGCTGCAGAAGGATTAGTTGATGCTTATATTCACAATGGCAGAATAGGAGTATTAATTGAGGTTAACTCAGAAACTGACTTTGTAGCTAAGAATGATGAGTTTAAACAATTCGTAAGAGACATGGCTATGCAAGTTGCAGCAGCTAGTCCAAAATATGTAGCAAGAGAAGATGTTAGTGAAGAAGAATTAAGTAAGGAAAGAGAAATACTTAAACAACAAGCTATTAATGAAGGAAAACCTGAACATATAGCTGCTAAGATAGTAGAAGGTAGAATTGAAAAATATTATGAACAAGTATGCTTATTAGAGCAACCTTTTATTAAAGACCCAGATGTAAAAGTAAAAGACCTTCTAAATGAAAAAATTTCAAAAATAGGTGAAAATATTAGAATTAGAAGATTTGTTAGATTCGAAGTTGGAGAAGGACTTGAAAAGAGAGAGGAAAATTTCGCTGAAGAAGTTGCTAAACAAATGGGTATGTAGCTAAATGGAGAACATCCTTGTTCTCCATTTATATAATACTATTCTAAATACTAGGAGTGAGTTTAATGAAACCCATATTTAATAGGGTAATTTTAAAGATAAGTGGAGAAGCTTTGGCTGGGCCTAAGGGTAGTGGAATAGATACAGAAACTATAAATAAAATATCTTACCAGATAAAAGAAATACATAAACTAGGCGTCCAAATTGCCATAGTAGTAGGTGGAGGCAACTTTTGGCGTGGTAAATCATCAAATGAAATAGACCGGACTACCTCAGATTATATTGGTATGCTTGGAACAGTGATGAATGCACTAGCTCTACAAGATGCTCTTGAAAAATTAGAAGTAAGTACAAGAGTTCAATCAGCAATCGATATGAGGCAAATAGCGGAACCTTACATAAGGCGAAGAGCCATAAGACACTTAGAAAAAGGAAGAGTAGTAATTTTTGCTGCTGGTACAGGTAACCCTTACTTCTCAACAGATACAACTGCTGCTTTAAGGGCTGCTGAAATAGAAGCAGAAGTTATACTATTAGCTAAAAAAGGTGTAGACGGAGTATATGATTCTGATCCAAAAATAAACAACGATGCAAAGAAATTCGAAAAACTAAGGCATATGGATATATTAAATATGGGTTTAGGAGTAATGGATTCAACTGCCACATCACTTTGTATGGATAACAATATTCCCCTAATAGTATTTGGTATAGATGAACCAAACAACATTATAAATGTTGTTTTAGGTAAAAAAATAGGTACTCAAGTAAAGGAGGATTAATTATGTTTACTAGCCTTTATAAAGAAGCAGAAGAGAGAATGCAAAAGACTATTTCTGTTTATAAGGATGAGTTACAAAGCATAAGGGCGGGAAGGGCTAACCCTGCATTACTTGACAAAATAACCGTTGATTATTATGGACAGATCACTCCTTTGAAACAGGTAGGAAGCATTTCTGCACCTGAACCAAGACTTTTAGTCATTCAACCTTGGGACCCAAATTTAATACCAGCAATAGAAAAAGAAATACTAAAATCGGACCTAGGTTTAAATCCTTCAAATGACGGAAAAGTTATTAGGCTTGTAATTCCAATGTTAACTGAGGAAAGAAGAAGAGAGTTAACGAAAATAGTTAAAAAGAATAGTGAAAATGCTAAAGTTGCTATTAGAAACATCAGAAGAGATATTATAGATAGAATTAAGAAGATGGAAAAAGATAAAGAGATTAGCGAAGATGATAGAAGATTAGGCGAGGAAGAAGTACAAAAGATTACCGATAAATACATCGAAGAAATAGATGTAATTACAAAGAAAAAAGAAGAAGAACTATTGGAAATTTAAACTAAACCCCTTCTTAAAGAAGGGGTTTTTAGTAGCGAGGTGTGAAAGTTGGATAAGAAGGAATATACCGTAGAAGAACTAAAAAATAAAATTGACAGGTCTAGACTTCCTAAACACGTGGCAATAATTATGGATGGCAATGGAAGATGGGCTAGTAAAAGATTTTTACCTAGAAATTTTGGCCATCAAGAGGGAATGGAAAGGGTTATTGAAATAGTAGGTGCTGCTTCAAACCTTGGAATTAAGCATTTATCACTATATGCTTTTTCAACTGAAAATTGGAAAAGGCCATTAGATGAAATCCAAGGATTGATGAAAATATTAGTTCAATATATAAGAAGAGAATTAGATAAACTACATAGGAATAATGTAAAAATTAATATTATGGGAGATATAAATAAATTACCTGAGCTTGCAAAGAATGAAGTAGAAAGGGCAGTAAAAACTACATGTAAAAATACAGGTATGATATTAAATATTGGGTTAAACTATGGTGGAAGAGACGAAATAATCACGGGAATCAAAAATATTTTAAAAGATGTAGAAATGGGTAAAATCAGTATAGATGATATAGATGAGAATACTTTTAAAAGTTATTTATATACTTGTGACCAACCAGACCCAGATCTACTAATTAGACCTAGTGGAGAGTTAAGATTAAGCAATTTTATGCTATATCAAGTTGCATATACAGAGTTTTGGTTTTCTGATATTTTATGGCCAGATTTTACAGAAAAACATTTATTATTATCTATTTTAGACTACCAAAAAAGAAATAGAAGATTTGGAGGAATCTAAGTGAATGAATTAACTAAAAGACTCACTAGTGCTATCATTGGGCTGATGCTATTAATTTTTGTATTAATAAAAGGAGGCTATTTATTATATTTATCTATATATATTCTCTCAATCATCGGTTTAAGAGAGTTTTATAAGGCAGTTGAAAATATAAAGGTAAACCCATGTTATATTCTGGGTTATTTGGGAACAACAGGAATTTTCATCAGCTCGATCATGCCTAGTATCAAATTAGATTTAATTATTACTCTTATAATACTAACTTTGCTTATTATTATAGTTATACATAAAGGTTATTCTTTAAAAGATATTTCATTGACTCTATTTGGTATCATTTACATTCCTTTTTTATTATTTCATATTGGATATTTAGGTAATTCAAAATATTTATATTTAGTTTTCATCATAGCTTTCGGTACTGATACCTTTGCATACATAGCTGGAAATTTATTTGGAAAAAACAAACTCTGTCCAACAATAAGTCCCAATAAAACTGTAGAAGGTTTTATTGGTGGAATTATAGGCAGTGTAGTTTTAGTAATCCTATATTCATTGTACTTAAATATAAGGCCACTTTGGAGTATGGTTATTTTATCCATATTGACTTCCATTATATCTCAATTAGGAGATTTAGCTGCTTCAAAAATAAAGAGAATTACAAAGATTAAGGATTTTGGAAATATTATGCCTGGCCATGGCGGAGTTTTAGATAGATTTGATAGTATAATTTTCGCCGCTCCAGTAATATACTACTATACTAAGATTTTTATAAATTAATATTAGGTGGTGTTTAAATGTTAACAGCAGTATCTGCAATATTAGTTTTTTTAATAGTAATACTGGTACATGAATTTGGCCATTTTGCCGTAGCTAAACTAGTTGGGATAAAAGTCAACGAGTTTTCCATTGGAATGGGTCCTAAGCTAATACAAAGGAAGAGTGGAGAAACTGAATATACATTAAGGTTATTACCTATTGGAGGGTATGTAAAAATGGAAGGGGAAGATGAAGATTCCAATGATCCTAGAAGTTTTAACAACTTTCCTCCTCTATCTAGGATTGCTGTAGTTGCAGCTGGAGCTATTATGAATTTTATATTAGCCATAGTTGTGTTGACAATAGTTTCCTTTGGAGTAGGAGCACCTGGAACTACTATTGAGGAAACTACTCCAAACTCACCTGCAGAAAGGGCAGGTTTATTACCTGGCGATAGGATTGTAGAAATCAATAATATAAAAATAAATAACTGGGAATCTATAGTAGATACCATTAGTAATTCAGACCCTAATAGTGAGATAGATATAGTTATAAATAGAAATGGGCAAAATATAAGCTATTCCCTAATACCAACTATCGATGAAGGAAGAACTGTAATCGGTATTATTCCAAAATATGAAAAATCTTTTATAGCAGCAATAAAAGGCGGTATAGAAAAGACCTTGATAATAATTAGGTTGATGTTTGAGTTTTTTGGTATGTTATTTAGGGGTCAAGTTAAACTAGACCACCTATCAGGTCCTGTTGGAATAATCCATGAAGTTGGAGTAGCAGCAAAATCCGGAATTTATGATTTGCTATTTTTATTAGGGTTTATTAACATTAATCTAGGCTTTATTAATTTACTTCCTATACCAGCTTTAGACGGAAGTAGGATTATTTTTCTATTTATTGAGTTAATTAGAGGAAAACCAATTAATCCTGAAAAGGAAGGATTTATACATTTTATAGGTTTTGTCTTTCTAATATCTTTAATGTTGATAATTACCTATAGGGATATAATAAAGTTTAATATTTTCGGAAGGTGAGCTAATTGAACAGAAGAAAAACTAGAGTAATCAAAGTAGGTAAGGTATTAATTGGCGGAGACAATCCAATATCCGTTCAATCTATGACTAATACCATAACTAAGGATGTAAGTAATACTGTTAAGCAAATAAAGGAGCTAGAAAATGCAGGATGCCATATTGTTAGGTCTGCCATAACAGATCTAGATGATGCTAAAGCAATAGCTGAAATAAAAAAGGAAATAAATATACCTATAATCGCTGATATCCAGTATGATTATAGATTAGCATTGGAATCTATAAAATATGGTGTAGATGGATTACGATTGAATCCAGGAAATATAGGCTCTCCTGATAGGGTTAGGGAAGTTGTAAAAGCTTGTAAGGAGAAAGGGATTTCAATCAGAGTGGGAGTTAATGCTGGATCCATAAAGAAGGAGTTTTTAGAAAAATATAATGGAGTCAACGAAAACTCCATGGTATATAGTGCTTTAGAGCAAATCCATATACTAGAAGATATGGATTTTCATGATATAAAAATTTCATTAAAGGCAAGTAATGTACCTCTTACAGTAAAAGCCTACGAAAAAATGTCTGAAATGGTAGACTATCCACTACATTTAGGTATAACAGAAGCTGGACCAATATGGAGAGGGTCTATAAAGTCTTCAGTGGGTATAGGTATTCTCCTATCTAAGGGTATTGGGGATACTATAAGAATTTCATTAACTGGAGAACCTGTTGAAGAGGTAAAAGTAGGTAGAGAAATTTTAAAATCATTAAATCTACTAAATGAAGGCATAGAACTAATATCTTGTCCAACCTGTGGAAGGACTAATATAGATTTAATTAAAATAGTAGAAGAGGCTGAAAAGAAACTTGCTGGTATTAACAAGCATATAAAAGTTGCAATAATGGGTTGCCCAGTCAATGGTCCAGGAGAAGCAAGAGAAGCTGACATAGGCATAGCGGGAGGAAAAGGAGAAGGCTTGCTTTTTAAAAAAGGCCAAATTATTAAAAAGGTAAAAGAAGAGGATTTATTAGATGAACTATTAAAAGAAATCAAGAAACTTTAGTGATTTTCTCCGAAGGAAGGGGGCAGGATACACTAATGAAAAAAACAGCATTAGATCTTTCCCAATTTTTATCAAAGGATATAGTAGCTGAAATTGAAGATATAAAAGCTTATATCTATAAAGTTGAAACTATTAAAGAAAAAATGGAATTATATATTTATATTTCTTCATCTAAACTTATCTTTTCATACTTAGAGGAAAAAATTCAGGAGGAGTTTCAAAGGAGATTTCCAAGTTTTCAAGTGCAGATAAAGGTTTTCTATGAAGTAGATGGAAATGTAGAAGAAAAGCTTAAGTTTTATGAAGACAAAATTATTGAAGTTATAAAATCTCAAATACAGTCTAGCAATTCTTGGATTAAAGATTTAAAATGGGAGCTCAGTAATGACTCCCTTATAATATTTCCACCTAATAATGTGGCGTTTCATTTAATGGAAGAAAATGGACTTTTAGAAAAAATCAAAAATATGATTTTGGATGAATTAGGTATAGCTCTAAAAGTATTACTCTCTGATAAGGAACTTCAGCTGGAAGAAGACTTTTTGCTGCAAAAGGAATTGGAAGAAAAGGAAATTGCAGCTAATACAATTATTAATACAGTAGAAACTAATAAAAACAATAAATCAGTAATTCAAGATAAATTTTATGGTTTTGGAAAGCAAATTAAAGATGATCCAATAAAAATTAGGGATATCAATATAGAAACTGGATTCTGTACAGTCCAAGGTGAAGTGTTTCAACTTGAGACCATGGAATTAAGAAATAATAAGACCTTGGTTACTTTTCATATAACAGATTTAACAGATTCAATAACAGTAAAAGTCTTTTTACCACAAGATAAGACAGATGAGTTCTTAGAGAATGTTAAAGACAATTCTTACGTTAAAGTTTCTGGTGATATAGTTTATGATAATTACTCAAAATCTTTGGTTTTAATGTTGAAATCTCTTAGCAAACTTGAAAAAGAATCAAGAAAAGACGACGAAGAAGAAAAAAGGATAGAATTACATTTACATACTCAGATGAGTAGTTTAGACGGCCTGAATTCCATTACAGAATTGGCAACTAGAGCCAAGGAGTGGGGACATAGAGCCATAGCAGTAACAGACCATGGAGTAGTCCAAAGTTTTCCTGAGGCCATGGAAGTAAGCAAAAAACTAGGTATTAAAATTATTTATGGAATGGAAGGTTATTTAGTAAATGACAAGAAAGAAATAATAAGCAATTTCAATGAAAATAAGGATTACTCAACTTTTGTAGTATTTGATATTGAAACTACAGGTTTATCGGCTGTAAATGATATGATTACGGAAATAGGGGCAATTAAAATAGAGAATGGGAAAATAGTAGATACCTATAGTCAATTAATTAATCCAGAAAGACCAATACCTGAGAAGATAGTTGAATTAACAGGCATAACTGATGAAATGGTAAAGGATAAGCCTACCATCGGTGAAATAATTTATGATTTTAAAGAATTTATTGGAGACCATATTTTAGTTGCTCACAATGCATCTTTTGATGCAGGATTTATTAGAGAAAAATTCAAACTATACAATTTAGAACTAAATAATCCTATATTAGATACTTTGGAACTTTCAAGGTCAGTATTTCCAACTCTAAGAAGTCACAAACTAAATATAATTGCTAATCATTTAAACGTTGATTTATTAAACCACCATAGGGCAGTAGATGACGCCAAGGCTACTGCAGAAATATTATTAAAAATATTTGACCTTTTAAAAGAAAAAGGCATAACTAGCTTCAAGGATATCAATCAATTAAATGAAAACAGAGACTTTACAAAGCTTGAGACTTTTCATGTAGTATTATTAGCTAAAAATCTTACTGGACTTAAGAATTTATATAGATTAGTATCTGAATCCCATATTAACTATTTCCATAGAAGACCAAGAATACCAAAGACCTTACTGGAAACCTATAGGGAAGGATTAATTGTTGGGAGTGCATGTGAAGCAGGAGAATTGTATAAGGCTATACTAAATAATAAAAGTGAAAGCGAAATTAGAAATATAGTAAACTTTTATGATTACCTAGAAATCCAGCCAATTGGAAACAATATGCATTTAATAAGGAATGGGAAAGTAAAGGACGAAGAGGAGCTAAGAAGCATTAACAAAAAAATCTATAATCTGGGAAGAAAACATAAGAAGCTAGTTGTAGCAACAGGAGACGTTCACTTTTTAGATCCTGAAGATGAGATCTATAGAAGAATACTGATGTCAGGACAAAAATATCAAGATGCCGATATACAGCCACCTTTATACTTTAAGACTACTAAAGAAATGTTAGATGAGTTTTCATATTTAGGAGAACATGGTGCTAGAGAAGTTGTAATTACAAATCCCAATTTAATCAATGAAATGGTTGAGGATATACTCCCCATTCCAGAAGGTACTTTTCCTCCTATAATTGAAGGAGCAGATGAAGAACTAAAGAACATAACATATAATAAGGCTATTGAAATTTATGGCGACCCATTACCAGATATAGTTAAAGAGAGGCTAGAAAGAGAATTAACTTCAATTATAAAAAATGGTTATGCAGTTATGTATATTATTGCGCAAAAATTGGTTTGGAAATCCTTAGAAGATGGATATTTAGTTGGTTCTAGGGGTTCTGTAGGTTCCTCATTTGTTGCTACTATGAGTGGAATTACAGAGGTAAATCCATTGGTTCCTCACTATGTTTGTAGCCATTGTAAATATAGTGAGTTCTTTGATGACGGATCTATTTCCTCTGGTATAGACCTACCTGACAAAAACTGCCCAGTATGCAATACTAAGCTTCATAAAGATGGGCAAGATATTCCCTTTGAAGTATTTTTAGGATTCGAGGGAGATAAGGAACCTGATATAGATTTAAATTTTGCTGGAGAATATCAGCCAACTGCTCATAAATATACAGAGGAGCTTTTTGGAGAAGGCTATGTTTATAGGGCAGGAACTATTGGAACAATAGCAGAGAAAACAGCCTATGGATTTGTAAAAAAATATTTTGAAGAAAGAAATATATCTGTTAATCCAGCTGAAATAAACAGACTTGTTAAAGGGTGTACTGGAGTTAAAAGGACTTCTGGTCAACATCCTGGCGGAGTCATGATTGTCCCTAAGAATAAGGATATTTTAGACTTTACACCTATTCAGTATCCCGCAGATGATAAAAATTCTGGTGTTATAACAACCCACTTTGATTACAACGCCATTAGCGGTAGAATATTAAAACTTGATATCTTAGGCCATGATGTGCCTACCATAATTAAAATGCTTGAGGACCTAACTGGAGTAGATCCAACTAAAATCCCATTAGATGAACCAAAGACTATGAAGTTATTTACAAGTACAGAATCCTTAGGCATTAGCAAAGAGGATATAAATTGTGAAGTTGGAACCCTTGGAATTCCAGAATTTGGTACTAAATTTGTAAGACAAATGCTTATTGATACTCAACCTCAGACTTTTTCCGACCTAGTTAGAATCAGTGGCCTTTCTCATGGTACTGATGTATGGATAAACAATGCCCAAAACTTAGTTAAAGAGGGAATAGCACCTTTAAATAAAGTAATTGCTACGAGAGAAGATATTATGCTCTATCTGATAAATAATGGCATGGATAAGAAGAAATCGTTTAAAATTATGGAAAAGGTCAGAAAGGGTAGGGGCCTGTCTCCGGAAGAGGAAGAGGAAATGAGACAATTAAATATTCCAGAATGGTATATAGAATCCTGTAACAAAATAAAGTACATGTTTCCAAAAGCCCATGCAGCAGCTTATGTAATGATGTCCTTTAGGATTGCATATTTTAAAGTGTATTATCCTGAGGCATTTTACGCAACCTATTTCACTATTAAAGCAAATGATTTTGACGCAGATTTTGTTTTAAAAGGGAAAGAGGCTGTTCAAGAAAAAATTAATTATTTGGAGAAATTGGGTAATAATATGACTGCAAAGGAAAAAAATTTACTTACTGTTTTAGAAGTAGTATTAGAAATGTATGCTAGAGGATTTAAGTTTAAAAAAGTAGACCTTTATAGGTCCCATAGTGATAAGTTTTTATTGGAGGAAGAGGGCATACTACCACCACTTAAATGTCTAGAAGGATTGGGGGAAAGTGTCGCTAGGAAAATTGTTGAAGAAAGAAATATCTCTAAATTTATTTCTATAGAAGATTTGGTAAATCGTTGTAAAGTTAGCAAGCCAGTTTTAGAAGTATTGACAAATCACGGATGTTTAAAAGATTTACCATTAAGCAATCAATTAAGCCTATTTAGTATTTGATTTTTTCCCCTTTTGTGGTATAATTATGTTGACAAAAAAGCTTTTATTCTAGAAAAGAGTGGGTTTGCCCACTCTTGATTTTTTATAAACCATGGAGCTTATTATCAATGGAGGTGACCATTTTGAGTAGGAAAAATCTTCTAACTACCATTAGAAATATTGCTGAACCTATAGCTGAAGAATTAGGATATGACCTTGTTGACTTGGAATTTGTAAAAGAAGGAAAGAACCATTTTTTAAGGATATTCATTGACAAACCAGGGGGAGTAAATTTAGATGATTGTCAAAAAATGAGCCAATTAGTTGACAGTAAATTAGACGAAGAGGACCCTATTGACGTATCTTATTACTTAGAAGTATCATCACCTGGACTTGATAGACCCCTTAAAACTGACAAGGATTTAAAAAGGAATTTAGGTAAAGAAGTTGAGGTAAAACTTTATGAACCTTATGATGGTAAAAAGATTTTAGAAGGGATATTAGAAGATTACAAAAAAGATGAGATACTATTAAAAGTCCATGAGGACAAGGTGATAAATTTAAGTAGAAGTAAAATTGCTTTAATTAAATTGGCAATTAAATTTTAAGGAGGATTTTGTATGAATGTGGATTTTATCAATGCCCTTCTAGAAATAGAAAAGGAGAAGGGCATTTCTAAAGATATTATATTTGATGCACTTGAATCTGCATTAATATCTAGTTACAAAAAGAACTTTGGTACATCACAGAATGTTGAAGTTAATATGGATAGAACAACAGGTGAAGTAAAAGTCTTTGCAATAAAAGAAGTTGTAGATGAAGTTGAGAATGAGAACTTACAAATAAATTTAGAAGAAGCAAAAAAAATAGATCCTAAGCATGAAATTGGAGACCTAATAAAAATTGAAATAACTCCCAGGGATTTTGGAAGAATTGCTGCTCAAACAGCAAAACAAGTAGTTATTCAAAGAATTAGGGATGCAGAAAGAGATGTAATTTATGAAGAATTCATTAATAGAGAAAATGAAATAATAACTGGATTAGTCCAACGAATTAGTAGAAACAACGTATTTATCGACTTAGGAAAAATAGAAGGGATACTACCTCCATCTGAACAAATGGAAAACGAGGAATACAAACAAGGAGATAGGCTAAAGTTATTGATTCTAGAGGTCAATAAAACTACAAAAGGTCCACAAATTATACTATCAAGATCTCATCCTAATCTCGTAAAAAGATTATTTGAACTGGAAGTCCCTGAAATAAGTGATGGTATAGTTGAAATATTTTCAATTTCCAGGGAAGCAGGTTCAAGAACTAAAATCGCAGTATTTTCTAAAGACCCAAATGTAGATCCATTAGGTGCCTGTGTTGGGACAAAGGGCAGTAGGGTAAAGGTTATAGTTGATGAACTAAAAGGAGAAAAAATTGATATAGTGATTTGGAGTAATGATATAGAAGAGTTCATTGCCAATAGTTTAAGCCCATCAAAGGTACTCAAGGTTATAGCAAATAAAGAAGAAAAATCTGCCATAGTAGTAGTACCAGATTATCAATTATCTTTAGCAATTGGTAAAGAAGGTCAAAATGCTAGATTGGCAGCAAGGCTAACAAATTGGAAAATCGATATAAAATCAGAATCTCAATTCAATGAATTAAGTGAATAAGAGGTGATTAGATGAGAGTTAGGAAGATTCCACTGAGAAAATGTATTGGTTGTGGTGAAAATAAGCCTAAAAAAGAATTAGTTAGGGTTGTTAAAAATAAGGACTTAGAAGTAAAAATAGATCCTACTGGGAAAATGAATGGTAGAGGTGCGTATATTTGCCCTAATATTAGCTGTTTAGAAAAAGCTCAAAAAAGCAAAAGACTATCTAATGCACTTGAAATTGAGATTCCCAATACTATATATGAGGAGTTGAGAAGGCTAATGGAATCGGACTTAAAATAGAATATCACCTTGAATGAAATAGGGGGTATGTATATGAAAAAAATAAGAGTTTACGAATTAGCAAGAGAATTGGATACCAGTAGTAAAGATTTAATAAACAAATTAATAGAATTAGACATAAATGTTAATAGTCATATGAGTACTCTGGAGAAGGAAGAAGCAGAATTAGTAAAGTCAATTTTAACAGATAGTGTTGAAGAAAAAAAAGAAAAAAAAGACAGTATTACTAATGAAAAAGACGATAAAAATATAGATAAACAAAATTCTAAAAAAGAAAAAACTGTAATTCCAAAACAAGAAAAAAAGAAAAAAAATAAAAAAGGTAAGAAAAAAAGAAATAAAAGAGAATATCAAGAAGATAATAAAGAAAGGGATGAGTTAATTATAGAAATAGGAAGCACTATAATTGTAAGAGAATTAGCTGAAAAAATTGGGGTTACCCCATCACAATTAATATCCAAATTAATAGGCTTAGGTGTTATGGTAAATCAAAACCAACCTATCGATTCAGATATAGCTGTTATCGTGGCTGAAGAGTTTGGAGTAGAACTTAAAGTGAAAGATGAATCAGTGGAAGAAGACACTGATACTTTATTCAACCTAGATTTTGAAGACGATCCGAAGGACCTAAAACCAAGAGCCCCAATAGTAACGGTAATGGGCCATGTAGACCACGGAAAAACTTCATTATTGGATGCTATTAAAAAGACTAATGTAACTAAATCTGAAGCAGGTGGTATTACACAACATATTGGAGCTTATTTAGTAAATATAAATAACAAGAAGATTTGCTTTTTAGACACCCCAGGCCATGAAGCTTTTACTTCCATGCGTGCAAGGGGAGCACAAGTTACTGATATTGCAGTATTAGTAGTTGCAGCTGATGATGGTGTAATGCCTCAAACCATAGAGGCCATAAACCACGCTAAAGCAGCTAATGTTCCCATAATTGTAGCAATAAATAAAATAGATAAACCTACAGCCAATATAGATAGAATAAAGCAAGAACTAGTTGAAAACTCTTTAGTTCCAGAAGACTGGGGTGGAGATACTATTACAGTACCTGTGTCTGCAAAGAATAGGGTAGGAATTGAAGAACTTCTTGAAATGATATTATTAGTTGCAGAAATACAAGAATTAAAATCCAATCCAAATAGGAAGGCAGTAGGTACCATAATAGAAGCCCAACTTGACAAAGGAAAAGGGCCTATGGCTACTGTACTAGTTCAAAAAGGAACACTTGAAATAGGTAGCACAGTAGTTTCTGGGTCTTCCTATGGTAGAGTTAGAGCAATGTTTGATGATAAGGGTAGAAAAGTTAAAAAGGCCTTACCATCTACTCCAGTAGTAATACTTGGACTATCTGAAGTTCCAAATGCAGGAGATCCATTATATGAAGTAGATGATGAAAAGACCGCTAGAACTTTAGCTGAAAAACATCAAGAAAAGATTCGAGAACAACAAATAAAAACTGATCAAAAAGTATCTTTAGATGATTTGTTTGAAAGAATAAAACAAGGAGAAATTAAAGACTTAAACATTATTATAAAAGCTGATGTTAGAGGCTCTATAGAGGCTTTAAGACAATCACTTGAAAAACTAACCACTGAAGAAGTAAGGACCAATGTTATTCATAGTGGTGTAGGTGGAATAGCTGAATCAGATATTATGCTGGCATCAGCATCAAATGCCATTGTTATAGGTTTCAATGTTAGACCTAATTTAAACGCTATAGAAGTTGCTAAAAGGGAAAAAGTTGATATTAGAACATATAGGGTAATCTATGATGCAATAGAAGATATTAAAGCTGCCATTAAGGGAATGCATGCACCTACTATAGTTGAAGAAGTATTAGGTAGGGCAGAAGTTAGAGCTACATTTAGATTGCCTAATGGTACTACTATTGCAGGAATCTATGTTTTAGATGGAAAGATTGCTAGAAACGGGAAGGTAAGACTCTTAAGAAACGACGTAGTTATATATGAGGGTAATGTAGCATCACTTAAGAGATTTAAAGATGATGCTAGGGAAGTATTATCAGGATTTGAAGCAGGACTAGGATTAGAAAATTATAATGACGTCAAGGAAGGAGACTTAATAGAAGCATATATATTAAAGGAAGTTCAAAAATAGAATTTTCAATACTATTAAATAAAAATATTTATCGGTTAATATCAGAGGTGGCTTATGAATAATAAGAGAGTAAATAGAATATCAGAAGAGGTTCGAAAAGTTGTTTCTGAGTTATTATTCAATGGATTAAAGGATCCGAGAATCCATTCTATGACAACTATAACCAATGTAGAAGTAACAAGAGACTTGAGATACGCAAAAATTTATGTTTCAGTTCTAGGAAATGATGAAGAAAAGAAAAATACAATTGAAGGCTTAGAAAGTGCCAAAGGATTTATTAGGAATGAAATTGGTAAAAAAATCGATTTAAGATATGTTCCAGAACCAATATTTCACTTAGATGAATCTATAGAGCAAGGAATATATATGTCTAAGTTGATAGAAGAAGTTAATAAAAATACTAGAGATTCAGGTGAAGAATAATATGGCATCTATATTAGAGGCAGAGTTTAAGAAGGCTTATAAACAGGTTTTAGAAAGTCAAAATATATATATTGCTTCCCACGTTCAACCAGATGGCGATAATATTGGTTCTATGTTATCCTTAGGGCTGGCACTAAAGAAATTAAATAAAAATGTTAGATTGCTAAAAAGCGATGAGATTCCATCAGATTATATGTTTCTTCCTAATATTGATTTGATAAAAGATTACGATAATATTGATGAGATTGATCTATTTATAGCACTTGATTCTAGTGACGAAGGTAGACTTGGCAAAAACAAAGATTTGCTGTCAAAGGCTAAAACCATATTGAATATTGATCATCATATAAGTAATACAGACTTTGGCCATATCAATATAGTAGACCATAATGCAAGCTCTACTGGTGAGTTAATGTATGACTTTATAAAATATATGAATATTTCAATTGATGAAGACATGGCCACTTGTATTTATACTGCTATAAGCTCAGATACAGGAAGCTTTATGTATGATAATACAAGCGCAAAGACCCATGAAATAGCTGCAGATTTAATTAAAATCGGTATAGATAAAAGAAATATAAATATTAATCTCTATCAAAACAAGAGTTTGGAAAGAACAAAATTGTTTATTAAAACCATGGATAATTTAGAATTGTATTTCGAAAACAAGGTTGGACTTGCAAAAATTACACAAGATATGTTAGAAGATTGTAATGCCAAGATGGAAGATTCAGAGGGTATAATATCTTTTATTAGGGATATATCACCTGTTGAAGTTGCAATCCTTTTAAAGGAATTTAGCAATAATGAGATCAAGGTAAGTATGAGGAGTAAAAGATATATTGATGTGGCCAAAATATGTTCAAATTTTGGTGGTGGAGGCCATATTAGGGCAGCAGGCTGTACCATTAATGAATCTATTGAAGAAGCAAAGGCTTTAATATTAAATGAAATTGAAGGGCTATTTAGGTGATTTAATGAATGGAGTAATCAATATTTTTAAGCCAAAGGGCATGACATCCCATGACGCTGTAAGCGCACTAAGGAAAATATTGAAAATAAAAAAAATAGGTCATATTGGAACTTTAGACCCCAATGCAGCCGGAGTACTACCCTTATGTATTGGAAAGGCCACAAGAATTGTTGAATATCTTGTTGACCTTGATAAGGAATATATTGGTGAGTTAACTTTAGGCATTAGGACAGATACTCAGGATATGGATGGAAAAGTAATCTATACTTCTGATAAAGAAGTAGATGAAAGACAAATTTACTCCATAATGGAAAAATATAAAGGTAATCTGTCCCAATTGCCACCTATGTACTCTGCACTAAAACATAAGGGTAAGAAACTTTACGAGTTAGCCCGTGAAGGAAAAACAGTTGAAAGACAAGCTAGAAATATAAAGATCTATGATCAAAAAATAATAGAAATTAACGATTGTAAATCGATTATTTTTTATGTAAAATGTTCAAGGGGCACCTATATAAGAACTTTATGTGATGATATAGGAATGGACCTTGGAACTTATGGTTATATGTCTTATCTAATTAGAACTGGAGTAGGTGATTTTAAGATAAATGATTCCTATAGTCTAGAATATATTAAAAAAATTGGTAAGGAAAATCTTGAAAAAATCCTTATTCCAACAGATAAGGCAATAGGACATTTAGACGAATTAATTCTAGAGGATCGATTCTATAATAAATTAGTTAATGGCAATCTAATTAAAGTAGATCATCATAATGAGGAAAAGCTTAATAAAAGTTTGCGAATTTATTGTAACAGTAAGTTTATTGGAGTAGGAAAACTTATGATAAAGGACTCCAATCATTATGTAAAAATGGATAAAGTCTTACTAATATAGGTGATATGAATGGAAATATTTGATTTATTAGAATATAAAGAAGAGCGATTTAATACTGCCATAGCCTTGGGAAATTTTGATGGACTTCATTTAGGACATCGAAAGTTAATAAATGCCATGGTAAGTAGATCTAGAGAAATTGGAGTTAAACCTTCTTTGCTATTATTTAAAAATCATACTAAAACAACTATAAATAAAAATAAGCCAAAAATAATAACCAATAACGAACAAAAATTTAGAATTGCTGAAGAGTTAGGCATTGAGATTATTTATCTCATAGATTTCGATGAGAATATTATGAAATTATCTGGAGAAGAATTCGTTACAAATATTATCCTTGAAAAGATGAATAGTAAATTAGTGACTGTTGGCTTTGACTATAGATTTGGATATAAAGCATCTGGTGACTCTAATTACCTAATAGAATTGGGTAAGAAATATGATTTTGATGTTATAGTTGTTGAGCCAGTTTATGTTGATAATAAGGTTGTTAGCAGTTCTAGTATTAGAGAATTAATATCTGTGGGAAAAATCGAAGAAACTACCAAAAAACTTGGCAGACCTTATTCTTTCCTTGGTAAGGTTATTCCAGGTAGTAATAGGGGAAATAAACTAGGTTTTCCAACTGCCAATATTGAACTTATAGATAATTATGTTGTTCCCAAAACCGGAGTTTATGTAACTAATACTATAATAGATAATAAAAGATATATATCTGCAACGAATATAGGATATAATCCTACATTTAATGAAAATGTTTTGAAAATAGAAACTCATATTCTTGATTTTGAGGATAAAATTTATGGGAAAATTATTGAAATTGAGTTTTTAGAATTTATGCGGGATGATATAAAATTTGATGATCCAGAGGATTTAATTGATCAGATGAGACTTGATATAGAACTAATAAAAAATAGATATTAATGTTTACAATTATAAATTACTATGATAATATTATATTTGGAAATTTCCTATGGCTTTGTTCGTCGATTCCTCAACGATGTACACAGCTTTAGGAGTATTATAAAAATGGAGGTGTAAAAATGTTAACAAAAGAAGTTAAAGAACAAATTATCAATGAGTATAAGGTACATGAAAATGATACCGGCTCACCAGAAGTACAAATTGCATTATTAACTTACAGGATTAACTCTTTAAATGAGCATTTAAAAACTCACAAAAAGGACCACCATTCTAGAAGAGGATTATTAAAAATGGTTGGTCAAAGAAGAGGTCTTTTAAAATATCTTGAGAAAAAGGATATTGAAAGATATCGTTCTTTGATAGAAAAATTAGGCATCAGAGGTTAATAAGAGCGGGAACATCCCGCTCTATTGATTTACCTAGATATTTTCTATTTTTATAGGATATAATATAAGTACAATAATAAAGGAGGAATTGCATGGAGAAAACTTATGAATTAAATTTAGCAGGAAAAGCATTAAAAGTTACCATAGGAAAAGTAGCTGAACAAGCAAATGGTGCATGTTTAGTCCAATATGGTGATACAGTTGTTTTAGCAACTGCAACTGCTTCTAAAGAACCTAGAGAAGGAATTGATTTCTTCCCATTAAGTGTTGATTATGAAGAAAAACTATATTCTGTAGGTAAAATACCAGGTGGTTTTATTAAAAGGGAAGGGAGGCCAAGTGAAAAAGCTATTCTTACTTCAAGATTAATAGATAGGCCATTAAGACCCTTATTCCCAGATGGATACAGAAATGACGTTCAAATAATTACCACAGTTTTATCTGTAGACCAAGATCATTCGCCTGAAATTGTTGCAATGATTGGTTCTTCTATTGCCTTGTCTATTTCTGATATTCCTTTTAATGGTCCAACAGGATCAGTCTTAGTAGGATTAATAGATGGCAAATTCGTAATTAATCCAAATAGTGAAGAGAGGGAGAAATCAGATATACACTTAGTAGTTGCAGGTACAAAAGATGCCATTATGATGGTTGAAGCAGGAGCCAATGAAATACCTGAAGAAACCATTTTAGAAGGAATTCTAACAGCTCACACCGAAATCAAAAAAATATGTGACTTCATTGAAGGCATAGCCAAAGAAATAGGAAAACCTAAGGCCGAATTTCCAATTTTTGTACCTGATGAGGAAATAGCTAAAAAGGTAAGAGAGTATGGAAGAGAAAAACTAATAGCAGCCATAAATACTGTAGAAAAACAGGAAAGACTTGAAAATATAGATAGGGTAAGTAAAGAGATTAAGGAAGTATTTTTAGAAGAGTATCCAGAATCAGAAAGCGACATAAATGAAATTATTGAAACTATGCTTAAGGAAGAAGTAAGAAGAATGATTTTAGAAGAAGGTATTAGGCCAGATAATAGAAAGGCAGAAGAAATAAGGCCTATTACTACAGAAGTTGGATTACTTCCTAGGGCCCATGGTTCAGGATTATTTACTAGGGGTCAGACTCAAGTATTAACCATAGCAACTTTAGGAGCCATAAGTGATGCACAAGTAATAGATGGAATTGGTGAAGAAGAGTCTAAAAGATATATGCATCATTATAATTTCCCACCATATTCAGTAGGTGACGTTAGACCATTAAGGGGTCCTGGCAGAAGGGAAATTGGTCATGGTGCATTGGCTGAAAGAGCTTTAGAGCCTGTAATACCTTCAGAAGATGACTTTCCTTATACAATTAGGTTAGTATCTGAAGTTTTAAGCTCCAATGGATCATCTTCTCAAGCCAGTGTATGCGGTAGTACTTTAGCATTACTAGATGCAGGGGTACCCATAAAGGCTCCAGTAGCAGGTATTGCAATGGGGCTAATTAAAGAAAAGGATAAGGTAGCAATCCTATCTGACATACAAGGAATGGAAGACCACTTAGGAGATATGGACTTTAAAGTTGCTGGTACTAGAAAAGGTGTTACAGCAATACAAATGGATATAAAAATAGCAGGTATAGACAAACCGATATTACAAGAAGCATTGGAAAAAGCTAGAAAGGGAAGGTTATTCATCTTAGAAAAGATGGAAGAGACCATATCAGCTCCAAGAGAAAGTTTATCACCATACGCACCTATAATGTATACTATGAATGTTAATCCAGACAAGATTAGGGACATTATTGGACCAGGTGGCAAAATGATAAACAAGATAATTGATGAAACTAATGTAAAAATTGACATAATGGATGATTCAGGAAAAATATTCATAACAGCTCCTACTGCTGAAGGTGGCCAAAGAGCAATGGAGATGATTAACAGCATAGTTAAGGAAGTAGAAGTTGGGGATATCTATTTAGGTAAGGTTACTAGAATCACTAATTATGGTGCCTTCTTAGAAATATTAAATGGTAAAGAAGGACTTCTTCATATCTCCAATATAGCTAAGGAGAGAATAAACAAGGTAGAAGACGTATTATCTGTAGGTGATGAGGTATTAGTTAAAGTAATGGAAATAGATAATCAGGGTAGGATCAACTTATCTAGAAAAGCTTTATTACCTGATGAACCAAAAAGAGAAGATTAATGGTAGATGCATGAACCAGAAACTAGGTTCATGTTTTTATTTTATAGAATAATAATTAATCTCATGAATATATATTAATGTAAAATGTATTGGAGGGATTGCAATGAGATTAATTATTATTAATAAAAAGGCTTTGTTATTATTTTTTATAGTATTAGTACTAATCATACTTACTATAATTGTCACTTTAGTTTATAATAGGGTGGAGGAGACCTTCAACCCAGATGTATATTATCAAGGTAATACAGATGAAAAAATTTTAGCCTTTGCATGTAATGTAGATTGGGGTAACGAGTATATTCCTAAAATGCTTAAGATATTTGAGGATAATAATATTAAGATTACTTTTTTTGTAACAGGAAGATGGGCGGAAAAGCACGGGGAGATTTTAAAAAGTATTTATGAGGCAGGCCATGAAATCGGAAATCATGGCTATAATCATATTGATTATGATAAATTATCTTATGAGAAGAATAAAGAGGAAATAGAGAAAGCCCATAATATTATAAAAGATGTTATAAATGTTGATTCAAAATATTTCGCCCCACCTTCAGGAGCCTTTAATGACAACACCATTAGAGCTTCAAAAGATCTGGGTTATGAGCTCATAATGTGGAGCATAGATACCATAGACTGGCGTAAGGATAGTACGAAGGACATAATTATAAGAAGAGTTACAGAAAAAATTCATAAAGGAGCAATTGTACTAATGCATCCAACTGAAGAAACGGTGAAAGCTTTACCAGAAATAATTAATTATATACATAAAATTGGATACAAAATTGGTAGAATTAGCGATATAATTAAAAATGATTAAAAACAGTAGTAACTAAGGAGGAAAATATGTATTTAATTGATAGACTAGACAATGGTATAAGAGTTGTCATGGAGAGAATCCCATATATCAACTCTGTTTCTATTGGAATAATAATAGACTGTGGCTCTAAAAATGAAAACAGGAATAATAACGGTATTACCCATTTTATTGAACACATGTTATTTAAAGGCACCAAGGAAAGAGATGCAAAAGCCATAGCTGAAACCATAGATAATATTGGTGGAGTCTTGAATGCATTTACCAGCAAGGAGGCTACCGTTTATTATGCAAAGGTCCTGAACAACCATATTGAAACTGCTATTGATGTATTAAGCGATATGGTAAATAATTCATTGTTTAATGAAGGAGATATTGAAAAAGAAAAATCTGTAATACTTGAAGAATTATTTATGTACTTAGACTCTCCAGAAGATTTAGCAATTGAACTTTTGAACGAAATGATGTTTGAAGGTACAAGACTTGAATACCCTGTCATAGGTACAGAAGAAAGTATTAAGGCCATTAATAGAGAAAAGATATTATACTATTTTTCAGAAAACTATATATCCGAAAATATGATAATTTCCATAGCAGGGAACATCGATGAAAAAGAATGTTTAAAACTATTAAAATATTATTTTGGGAACTTAAATAGGAAAAAATTAAAAACATCAGATTTAAAAGTTTCTAAAACCCAGCACAAGTTCACTAATAAATTAAACTACATTAATAAAGATACTGAACAAATAAACCTATGTATAGGTATGGAAGGTCTTCCGATTACATCTTCAAAGCTAGAAGCTTTGATGATCTTAAATAATATTTTTGGTGGTAGTATGAGTTCCCGACTATTCCAAAAGATAAGGGAAGATTTGGGACTAGCCTATACCATAGAAACATTTCCTTCTTCTTTTAAGGAAGCAGGTATTTTAAACCTATTTTTAGGCCTACATCCAGGTCAGGTATTAAAATCTATTAAGGCTATTAATGATGAAATTAATCAAATAAAGAAAAATTTAATTTCTAAAGAGGAATTGATGAAATCAAAGGAACAATTAAAGGGGAATTATGTATTAAGTATGGAAAATACTTTTAATAGAATGTATGAAATGGGAAAATCATTGTTAGTCTTTGATAGGGTGTTTTCTCAGAAAGAGATCTTAAATAGAATAGATAGGATAGATATGGAAGATATTGAGGAAGTTAGCAGGGTTATTTTCAACAGAGAAAAGTTTAATGTTGCTTATGTTGGGAAAGTTGACACTATAAATGATAGTAAAATTAAAGAAATATTATTTAATGAGGTGATCTAAGGATGAAAGTAAAAGTTATTAACAAAAGCAAATTTGAACTACCAAAGTATGAGACTGAAGGTTCTGCAGGAATAGACCTTCAGGCAAATATAGAGGAGCCAATTACATTAAATCCTTTAGAAAGGGCTTTAATACCCACAGGTTTATATATATCAATGCCAATGGGTTACGAAGCACAAATCCGAGGTAGATCAGGCCTTGCCCTAAAGCATGGAATTTCATTAGCTAATGGAATTGGAACCATAGACAGTGACTATAGGGGAGAGATCAAGGTTATCTTAATCAATTTGGGTAACGAAGCTTATACCATAAATGCAGGCGATAGAATTGCACAAATGGTTTTCATGAAATATGAAAAGGCAGAATTAGAATTAGTAGAAGAGTTAGATGAAACAAAAAGAGGTAAGGGTGGTTTTGGACATTCAGGTTATTAAAGCTCATATATGACCTTATCATAAATGATAACTCATATTTTTAACAATCCTCCAATATAATTTAATATATATCTTATAAATTAGGAGGGATTATTTTGAGACTAATAGACCTGGGACAAAAAGAAATCGTTAACTTAAATAACGGTGGCAGACTTGGACTAGTTGCAGATAGCGATTTTTTAATAGATGAAGAAAGCGGTAGAATCATTTCTTTATTAGTTTCAGAAAGAAGATTTGGACTGAGGCTACTTGGTTTAGATAGTATGGATACTGAAATACCCTGGGAATCAATTAGAAAAATAGGTTATGACATGATTATTATCGAAACAGACCCTGTTTAAATCATTACATTTTTAAAAACATATATCATTATTGATATATGTTTTTTTATAACCCATAGGAAAGTCCTACTTTTTATTCTTAAAATTTATAACTTTCCCCACAAATTTCAAAAAAGCTTCAATAGAAGCTATTTTTATTTGCATATATTTAACTTAAAGGTAAATGATAATAATACTTTATTATATGGGAGGCAATAATATGAAGGATAATGATAAAGATAAGTTAGATAATGAAAAAGTAGAAAACATAAAAGAAGTAGGGGTACCTAATGTACCGGAAATGAAAAATAATATTCAATTTATCTCCATTATTGGAGAAGTAGAGGGACACAATATGGCACCCAGTGATAAAAAGGCCACAAAATATGAACACATTATTCCCATACTTATCGCAGCACAGCAGGATCCTAAAATAGAAGGTATATTTATTATACTTAATACAGTTGGAGGTGATGTTGAGGCTGGCCTCGCCTTAGCTGAATTAATAAATTCAGTAGAAAAACCAAAGGTATCCTTAGTCTTGGGAGGTGGTCATAGTATTGGTGTCCCATTGGCTACTTCAACTGATTATTCTTTCATAGTGCCTACTGCCACTATGACCATACACCCTATTAGGACTACTGGGTTAGTCATAGGAGTCCCTCAAACCTTTAGATATTTTGAAAAAATGCAAGATAGGATAATAAGTTTCATCCTTAGAACCTCAAAAATTGATAGGGATACATTAAAGTCCTTAATGTATGCTACAGATGAAATCGCTAATGATGTTGGTACTATTTTAGTAGGTGAAGAAGCTGTGAAGTACAAATTAATAGATGAAGTAGGAGGGTTTGCAAAAGCTTTAAGAAAATTAAATGAAATGATAGAAGGTAAAAACCAATAGAATAGGTTATGAAACTATGCTATAATAACATCAGTACGAACTATTAAAGGGGGAATTTTTTTGAACTTATTAGAAGCAATTGTATTAGGAATTATTCAAGGAATTACAGAATTTTTGCCTATTAGCAGCTCAGGCCATTTAGTCTTATTACAAAACTTATTTGGTATTAAAGAAGGAAACTTGTTCTTTACAGAAATGCTCCATTTTGGTACTTTAATATCAATATTTGTAGTTTATTTCAATGATATAATAAAGATAATAGTAGAATTTTTCAAGCTTATTATTTCTATTATAAAAGGAAAAAAGGTTAAAGTTATAAATAAATATCAAAAGTTAGGACTTTTAATTATTCTAGGATCTATTCCAACTGCAATAATTGGATTACTATTTAAGGATTTCTTTGAGTCCTTGTATGCATCAATTTTACCAATAGGCTTTGCTTTTTTAGTTACGGGCCTACTACTTTGGTTTTCTGAGAAGAAAGCTTTTCAAAATAAGGATGTTAAGAATATGTCCGCTTTAGATGCTTTTTTAATTGGAACTGCCCAAGGTATTGCCATAATACCTGGTATTTCAAGATCAGGCTCTACAATAGTAGCTGGTTTATTAAGAGGTTTAAATAAACCTTTAGCTACTGAATATTCTTTCTTATTGGCTTTACCTGTTACTTTTGGCGCAAGTTTGTTAGGAATAGTTGATGTAATAAATTCTAAAACTGAAATATTAATAAATTTCCCACTTTTAGTGGGAGTACTTGCCTCTACTATTGTAGGTATAATAACTATTAAATTCTTAATCAACTTGATAAATAAAAACAAATTACATTACTTTTCCTACTATTTATGGATTCTAGGAATATTTGTAATTGTAAGTCATTTTATTTAGTTTGAAATAGAGGTGACTCCTTTGAAAAAGACTAAAACCAATGGTAATAAAAGAAAGAAAAAAACAAATAAGGACAAGTATCTTAAGGATATTTACGGTATTGTAATTGTAGCCTTTGGACTCTTAACCCTATTAAGCTTATTTAGTTCAAAAATGGGGATAATAGGCTCTATAATGGCAGGAACAACTTTCTCTTTTATGGGCTTTGGAGCGTATTTCTTTCCCCTAGTTATAATATTTAGTGGAACGATTTTTATCTTAAATAAATTTGATTTTAAAGAAAAAAGAGTGATTCTGGCTGCCTTATTTATTTTTCTCAGCTTTCTTATAATTTTAGATGGTATAATTCCTGCAAATTACACATTATTAGATAGGATAAAAAATGCAATTAACTTAAGTAAAACCAGTAAAGGTGGAGGAATTATCGGAAGCTTCTTTGGCTATTTTTTCTACAAATTATTTGGTTCAATTGGAACATATATTGTTTTGAGTTTTGTTATTATAGTTTGCATATTGTTGATTACTAATAAAAACCTGGCTTGGTTAATAAAAAAAATTACCGAACCAATGAAGAAAATAATAAGAAAAACAAGTAAACCAAATATCTCTACACCAACACCAGTAGAAGATATAAAAGAGGATATAAATGTGGTGGAATATAGTAAAAATCTTGGAAGACCTGCTTTGAAAGAAGTGAACCATAAGGAGGAAACAGAAAACATACATAATGAGATTAAGTTAAACATCAATAAAAGGACCGATTCTTATGTTGCTCCTTCCTTATCCTTACTAAAATCACCAATAATTAATCAGAACGCAAATGATAAAAAGGAAATATTAAATAATGCCAAAATAATAGAAGAGACAATGAGTAATTTTGGTATTGATGCTAAGGTAGTTGAAATAAACGTTGGCCCAACTATTACTTGTTATGAATTGCAACCTTCTCCTGGAATTAAACTTAGTAGGATTGTTTCCTTATCTGACAATATTGCTTTAAGTTTAGCTTCCTCAGATATTAGGATCGAAGCTCCAATTCCAGGAAAATCTGCCGTTGGAATTGAGGTTCCCAATAAGATAAAGACTAGTGTTTTACTTAAAGAGATAATTGCCTCAAAAGAGTATCAAGAAATCGCTTCAAACCTGCCCCTTGCACTGGGCAAGGATGTTGCAGGCAATGTAATTGTATCTACTATAGATAAAATGCCCCATCTTTTAATAGCTGGAGCTACTGGGTCAGGAAAATCAGTATGTATTAATACGATTATTACCAGTATATTATATAAATCCTCTCCTGAGGATGTAAAATTATTATTAATAGACCCTAAAGTGGTAGAACTTAGTATTTATAATGGTATACCTCATTTGTTAATTCCAGTAGTTACTGATCCGAAAAAAGCTACTTCTGCACTTAGTTGGGCAGTAGAAGAAATGGAAAAAAGATATAAGCTATTTGCTGAAAACAGCGTAAGAGATATTAATGCCTACAATAATAAGATGAAAACCAAAGAAGAGCAACTTCCCAAAATAGTAATCATCATTGACGAGTTAGCAGATTTAATGATGGTTGCAGCCCAAGAAATTGAGGATTACATTTGTAGATTAGCCCAAATGGCAAGGGCAGCTGGCATGCATTTAATTGTTGCTACCCAAAGACCTTCAGTGGATGTAATTACAGGAACTATTAAGGCCAATATACCTTCAAGAATTTCTTTTGCTGTTTCCTCACAAGTAGACTCAAGGACTATACTTGACATGTCAGGTGCTGAAAAGCTTTTGGGATATGGGGATATGCTTTTCTATCCTTCATACTATTCAAAACCTGTGAGAATCCAAGGTGCCTTTATATCTGATGAGGAAGTAGAAGCAGTAGTAAAGTCAATTTCAGTAAAGGATGAAAATCAATACAATATGGATATTATTGAAAAAATAGAAAGTCCAAAAGATGTTCTCTTTGAAGATGGAGATGAGCTCTTACCAGAAGCTATATCATTAGTTGTTGATGAGGGACAAGCATCTATTTCATTGTTACAAAGAAGACTGAAAATTGGTTATGCAAGGGCTGCTAGGATAGTGGATGAAATGGAAGAAAGAGGCATAGTAGGAGGTTATGAAGGTAGTAAACCAAGAAAAGTACTAATTACACCAGAAGAGTTAGAATCATTAACTAGGAGTGATAACAGTGAATATTAATAAAATTTCTATAGTTACATTGGGATGTTCAAAGAACGAAATAGATTCTGAACTAATGATGAGCATATTAAAGGACAATGATTATACTATTACTAATTACTTAAATGAAGCAGATGTCATCATTGTTAACACCTGTGGCTTCATAGATAAGGCAAAGGAAGAATCTATTGAGGCTATATGGGAAATGACTAAGTATAAAAAGGAAGGTAATTGTAAATACCTAATATTATCGGGCTGTTTAGCTGAAAGATATTCAAAAGAATTACTTGATGAAATTTCTGAAGTAGATGGTATTATAGGAACTGGTAATATTAAAGATATTACTTCAATAATTGAAAATCTAGATAAAAACAAAGGAAAAGTCAAAAAAGTTGGTAATATTAACGAAAAATATTTAGAAGGTGTAAATAGAATTAGTTTTAACCCTACAGAATATGTAAGAATATCAGAAGGCTGTAATAATTTTTGCACTTACTGTATTATCCCTAAATTAAGAGGCAAACATAGAAGTAGGGCAATGGACGATATTGTCAATGAAGTAGAGTACTTAGCTAATAATGGGGTTAAAGAAATTATCTTAATTGGCCAAAACACATCTGATTATGGCATTGATCTATACGGTGAATACTGTTTAGATAAACTGTTAGATAGATTGAATGCTATTGATGGTATTAACTGGATTAGAATCCTATACCTTTACCCTGACAACTTTACTGATGACTTAATAAGATCAATTAGGGATAATAAAAAGGTCGTAAAATATGTAGATATCCCCTTACAGCATATAAATGACAATGTTCTAAAAAGGATGAATCGTAGAACTACAAAGGAAGACATAATCTCCTTGATAAGTAAGCTTAGAAAGGAGATTCCTGATATTATTATTAGAACAACCTTTATCGTAGGTTTTCCTGGAGAAACAGAAGAGGAGTTTAATGAGCTATTAAGCTTTGTAAAGGAGATTAAATTTGATAGATTAGGTGTATTTACATATTCTAGAGAAGAAGGTACACCTGCATATAACCTACCCAACCAGGTACCGGATAAGATCAAGGAGCTTAGAAGGAATCAAATAATGGAAGCTCAAAAGGAAATATCTGAAAGAATCATGGCAGAAAAAGTAGAAAAGGTTATTAGTGTATTAATAGAAGAAGAAAGTGAGAATAATACATACATCGGTAGGTCATATATGGATAGTCCTGATATAGATGGTGTAGTTTATGTAAATAGCCATACAGAGTTAAAATTAGGAAGTTTTGTTGATGTGAAGATTGTAGATAGCCTAGAGTATGACTTAATTGGGGAGGTAATCCAATGAATTTAGCAAATAAGATTACCATATTTAGAATATTTTTAGTTCCAGTATTTATGTTAGTACTATATTCTAATATTAATTATAGTACCTATATTGCAGCACTAATATTTATTATTGCTTCCTTAACTGATACCTTAGATGGTTATATAGCTAGGAGCAAAAATATGATTACTAACTTTGGTAAATTTGTTGATCCTTTAGCAGATAAAATCTTAGTTTCTGCCGCCTTGATTTCCTTAGTAGAATTGGGAAAAGTTCCTGGTTGGGTAGTAGTAGTAATTATTGCTAGAGAATTTGCAATCTCAGGTTTCCGAATTATTGCTGCCTCAGAAGGAATAACTATTGCTGCCAGCCCTTTAGGAAAAATTAAAACGATTACCCAGCTACTTGCCATAATATTATTATTGCTTAATAATTTTCCATTCTATCTTCTAAATCTACCTATAGACACGATTTTGTTGTATATTTCCTTATTTTTCACTGTAGTTTCGGGAATTGACTATATTTATAAAAACAGATCAACTCTTAAAGCAGGAACAAAATAATAGGAGATGAAATATGAAAGCTGAAATAATAACTATTGGGACAGAGGTTACTACTGGAAGTATATTAAATACAAATAGTAAATACTTAGCTGAAAAATTGTTGGAATTGGGAATAGAAGTTTACTACCACACTTCAGTTGATGATAATATAGAAAGAATAAAAGAAGTAGTAGATATTTCTCTTAATAGGGCAGACTTAATTATCACAACTGGAGGGTTGGGACCTACCCAAGATGATATAACTAAAGAAATTATCTCTGAATCTTTAGGCTTAAAATTAATTGATGACGAAGAAATGTTGGAAATCATAAAAGAAAGATTTGTTTCACTAAATAGAGAAATGCCTAGTAACAACTTAAAACAGGCTAAAAAGCCGGAGGGGAGTACTTTCCTATATAATAGGATTGGAACAGCTCCTGGGATTTTTATTCAGAGAGATAATAAAACTATTATAATGCTGCCTGGTCCTCCAATTGAAATGAATAGGATGTTTGAGGATGAAGTCATTCCATTAATCAAACAGGACTTTTCTATAATTATTAGATCAATAAATCTTATGGATATTGGTGAATCCCAGTTAGAAATGGAATTGAAGGATTTAATAAATGTTGACCCTGAAATCAATATTGCAACTTTTCCCAAAGAAAGTGAGGTTGAAATAAAAATCATTGGAAAGGGCAATAATAGGAAAGAACTGGAAATTAAGATAGGGCATTTTATTAAGATTATTGAAGATAGATTCAAAAATTATATCTATGGATACGATAATATTCCTATAGAGGAAGTTGTTTTCAATATATTAAAAGAGAAAAATTATAAAATTGGTTTCGCCGAATCCTGCACCGGAGGACTAATAAGTGGTCGATTTTCTAGGATAGCAGGTGTATCTCAAGTATTTGATAGAAGCATAATTTCCTATAGTGAAAAATCTAAAATTGAAGAGTTAGGGGTAAATCCTTTAACTATTGAAAAATTTGGGGTCGTAAGTGAAGAAACTGCTATTGAAATGGCTAAAGGCCTTCTCAATAGAAATAATATAGATATAGCCCTATCTATTACAGGCCTTGCAGGACCAGATGGAGGAACTGATGAAAAACCAGTAGGATTAGTATATATGTGTATAGCAGACAGGAAAAAGGCTCTTCCTATTAAATACAATTTTATAGGTAACAGAAAAAACATACAGAATAAGGCCGTCATAAAAGCCTTCTCTGAATTAAGAAAATTTTTATTAAATATTGATTGACTAAATATTTGTTTTATTATATTATATATTTGAACGAATGTTCGTATATAGAAAGGGGTGAATCCAGTTAAACTGGAATTATTATGACTGATAATTTAGAGAAGAAAAAAGCTTTAGACTTAGCCATAAGTCAGATAGAAAAACAATTTGGTATAGGCTCTATTATGCGCCTTGGAGAGAATGCCAAATTGAATATTGAAGTTGTACCCACTGGTTCCTTAGATTTAGATATTGCATTGGGCATTGGTGGATTACCTCGAGGTAGAATAATAGAAATCTTTGGACCAGAATCATCAGGTAAAACAACTGTATCCCTACATGCAATTGCAGAAACACAGAAATTAGGAGGTGTAGCTGCATTTATAGATGCAGAGCATGCTTTAGATCCGTCCTACGCAGAAAGACTAGGTGTAGATATCGAAAACTTAATAATATCACAGCCTGATACTGGAGAACAAGCTTTGGAAATAACTGAAGCACTAGTTAGAAGTGGTGCAGTAGATATAGTAGTAGTGGATTCAGTAGCTGCCTTAGTACCTAAAGCAGAAATAGAAGGTGAAATGGGTGACAGCCACATTGGTCTCCAAGCTAGACTAATGTCTCAAGCCCTAAGAAAACTAGCTGGGTCCATAAATAAGTCAAATACTATTGTAATTTTTATTAACCAGTTGAGAGAAAAAGTAGGAGTAATGTTCGGAAACCCCGAAACTACTACTGGTGGTAGGGCATTAAAATTCTATGCTAGTGTAAGGTTAGATGTTCGAAGAATTGATTCCATAAAACAAGGCGATGAGATAATTGGAAACAGAACTAGGGTTAAAGTTGTTAAAAACAAATTAGCTCCACCGTTTAAGCAGGCTGAGTTCGATATTATGTATGGTACTGGTATATCTAAAGAAGGAAGTTTACTTGATGCTGGAGTCACTACAAACATTATTAATAAGTCTGGTTCCTGGTATAGCTACGGTGAACATAGGCTAGGACAAGGAAGGGAAAATTCTAAAGAATTCTTAAGGGAAAACCCAACTATAGCTAAAGAAATTGAAGACAAAATACGTGCTAAATTAGGACTGATTGAAGATCCTAATCCTTCAGAAGAACAAGCTTCTGAAGATGAAAATAAATAGAAATAAACCTCCTTTTTTAGGAGGTTTATTTGTGAGGTGTTGGATTTGAAAATATTGTATTTTACCGATACTCATATTAGAGGTACTAACCCTAAAAACAGAAAAGACAATTTTGTTGATACAGTTGAAAAAAAATTAATAGAGATAACTGATATTATTGAAAAATATGATATAGACTTTGTTTTACACGGTGGAGATTTATTTGATAGGCCAGATATATCTATATCCATTGCCAGTAGGTTCTCTCTAATTTTAGATAAAATTAAAGTTCCTTTTTATCTAGTAAGTGGTAATCACGATGTATTTGGGCATAATCCAGACACCATTAGTAGGACAATGCTAGGCTTGCTAGATATACTTGGAGTAATAAAAATCATTAAAGGCAATGATAAAATTATTCTCGAAAAAAATAATATAAAAGTTCAATTAACTGCCCAGCCCTATGTTTATGATATTGATTCACCTGAAAACTTAGATTATTATATAGTTAAAGATGTAGAATCAGGTGTTAACTATTCTATCCATGTGGTACACGGAATGCTACTTGATAAACCTTTTATTAAAGGTATACCATATACCCTTGTCGATGATATAAAAGAGACCTTAGCTGATATTACTTTATCTGGCCATTACCACGGTGGCTTTAAAACTGTAAAAATAGACAATAAATATTTCATCAATCCAGGCAGCATGGTAAGAATATCCAATAGTATAAAAGAAATTGAAAGAATACCAAAGGTAGTAATAATTGATTTGGCACAAGACATTCAAATTAAAGAAATTCCTCTAAAATCTGCTTTACCTGGAGAAGAAGTACTCGATAGAAGTGAAATTGAGAAAAGTCTATTTAAAAATGAAAGGATAATGGAGTTTAAGCAAAGCATAGATGCTGCCTTAGACTTTGAAAAAATGGATATAAATGAAGTACTTATCAAGGTGTCAAATGCAGAAGGAGTTGAAGATGAAGTAATAAAGGAAGCCTTGAGGAGAATTGCTAATACTCAGATGAAAGGTATAAGTGGTGACTAGTATGAAATATATTAAGAAAGTAATATTGGAGAATTTTCAATCTCATAAATACACTGTTTTAGAATTTAATGAGCAATTAAATGTAATAGTTGGACCATCTGATAGCGGTAAAACAGCAATTCTAAGAGGGATCAGATGGGTTCTTTATAATGAGCCTTCTGGAGATTACTTTATTAGGGAAGGAGAAAATCATTGTTCGGTTACTATTGAATTTAGTGATGGTATAAAAGTAAAGAGATTTAGAAGTAGGAGTAAAAATATATATTACCTATATAATTCAGATAATGATGAAATAGTATTTGAAGGATTTGGTACATCAGTACCTGATGAAATTATTAATGCAACAGGAATAAAGAAAATAATTTTAGACAAGGATCTTTCTAAGCCTATCAATTTAAGTGACCAACTGGAAGGAGCCTTTCTGTTGTCAGAAAAAGGATCAACCAGGGCTAGCTCAATAGGTAGGCTAGTTGGTGTAAATATTATTGATGATACTATTAGAGATACTTTAAGGGATATAAGAAGCTTATCTGTTAAAAAGAAAAGTATTGAAGAAAGAGTGTCAAAATTAGAAGAGGAACTATCCCAGTATGAGTATTTAGAAGAGCTGAAGAGAAGAATTGAAAAAATTAGTCATATTAGAAATGAGATCTTCACCAAAGAAAAGCTATTAACTATCTATAAGAATTCCCATGAAAAATTGCAACAATTACAGAAAGAGAAAGAAGAAGTTAATTATTATTTACAAAGGCTAGGTAATATTAATTTTTTGCTGGATATGCAAAATAATATAGCTGCCAATATTAATAAATATAACTACTTAAAGACTAAAAGGAATCAATTACATAAATTGTCCCAAGACAAAGAATATAGCATGAAAATAATTAGCTCTCTAAAAGAATTACCCATGGTTGAAAATAATACAAACAAAATTAGCAAATTATTAGATCTTAATAATCAATTATTGAAGCTTGAATCTTCTCTGAAAAGGGTAAATAAGGAAGCAAGTGAACTATCATTAATTAGGGATAAATTAGCTGGAATAACCTATGTAGAAAAGAGTTTAGAAACCATGCAAAAAACAATGGAAAGGTTAAAGAAACTCAAAGATATTCAGATTAAGGGATTTTCATTAAGAAAAAGCTTAGCAATTGGGGAAAAGTACATTGAAAGATTTGAAAATGTTGATCAAGTAATCCATATAAAAGATGATTTAGAAAATAAGATACTTTTATTAAATAGATTAAATTCTTTACAAAAAAGCTTGGCTTCAATTAAAAGTGAGATTAATAATGTTCAAAGCTTAGTTAAACAGTATAAAAATACAATGGATATTAAAATTGAAGAATACAAGGATTTATTGCTTAAACTAGAGGTCTGTCCTTTATGCTTTAGTAACATAGATGATAGTAAAATTGAGCATATAATAAACCACTATAATTAGGAGGTATAATTATGGATTATGAAAAGGAATTAAACCTATTAAAAGAAAACTTGGAGAAGGCTAAAAACTTAAAATATAAAGCTGAAGCAAGATTAGAACAACTTAATCAACAAGAAAATGAGATTATAAAAGAGCTAGAACAAATGGGCATTAAACCTGATGAGTTAGAAAGTGAAATTAACAAACTTACTACTGAAATACAGAAGTTATTTAAGGAAGCAAATGAGCTATTACCTAAGGATTTATTAGAAAAGAAGGGATAAAATGATAGAAAACTTACATGACTTAGATAGTTTTATAAATTATTCTAAAGAGTATTTATCTAGGGAACTGGGAAAACAAGAAATTATTAAAGAACAAATAATTCAAAATAAGGAAGAATTATATAAAATCGAAGATGAAATCAATCTATTAACTAAGGTAAATATATTGCTCCAAAAGACCTCCGAATTTGCAAGGGAACAAGCTAAAAAACAGGTTGAATCACTAGTTACTAAATGCTTACAGTATATATTCGAGTCAGATATTGAGTTTATAATTGAGATTGAGGAACTAAGAGGCAAATCCAACGCCGAGTTTTATGTGGTAAATACTATGGACGATATATTAATTAAAACTAAACCGGAGCTTTCACGTGGTGGAGGGGTAGTAGATATAGTGTCATTAGCCCTTCGAATAGCTATTTTACAGACCCATAAACCTAAAATTCAAGGACCATTAATCTTAGACGAGCCTGCAAAACATGTAAGTGATGAATATATATTTAACGTAGCTGATTTCTTAAAGCAAACTTCAGAATTATTCAATAGACAAATCATAATGGTAACTCATAATAATCATCTGGCTGCCATTGGAAATAATTCTTATAGGGTGGATATTAAAGACTCCCAAAGCACTGTAATTAAGATTATATCTTGACATTATACAATAAAAGTAATAAAATTAAAATATATGTATTATATACATTACATGTTTACTATTTTCATTTGTCACATATAAATGTATTTATTAAATGGAAATTAAATGCAGTATGGAACTTGAAAACTTTATACAATTGGAGGTGTTTAGTTATTGAAATTTTGTATGCAATTCTTGGAGCAATTATTGGCATTCCCGCTGGATATATTATAAGAAAAAATATAGGCGAAGGTAAAATAAATAATGCTGAAGAGTTGGCTAAAAAGATCATTGAAGATGCAGAAAGAGATAGTGAAGCTAGAAGAAAAGAATTATTACTCGAAGTAAAAGACGAGATTCATCGACTTAGAAACGAAGCAGAAAGAGAAATTCGTGAACGAAGAAGTGAGTTACAAAGACTAGAAAGAAGATTAGTAAATAAAGAAGAAAACGTTGACAGAAAATCTGAAGCTATTGAAAGGAAAGAAGAATTCCTATCAAATAAGTTAAGAGAATTAGAAGAAAAAGAAGTTCAAATTGATGAAATTTATAAGGCCCAAGTAACAGAACTAGAAAGACTTTCAGGCCTTTCATCTGAAGAAGCTAAAGAAATTCTATTAGACGAAATCAGAAAAGACATCATTCACGAATCAGCTCTTATGATTAAGGAAATGGAAAACAAGGCTAAAGAAGAAGCAGACAAAAAAGCAAGAGAAATTATTACTACAGCTATCCAAAAATGTGCGGCTGACCATGTTGCTGAAGCTACAGTAACTGTAGTGGCCTTACCTAATGATGAAATGAAGGGTAGAATCATCGGTAGAGAAGGTAGAAATATTAGAACCTTAGAAACCTTAACTGGTATTGACTTAATTATTGATGACACCCCAGAAGCAGTTGTGCTTTCAGGATTTGATCCTGTTAGAAGGGAAATTGCAAGAATTGCTTTGGAAAAACTTATAGTAGACGGTAGAATACATCCTGCTAGAATTGAGGAAATGGTTGAAAAAGCAAAAAGAGAAGTAGATAATGTTATTCGTGATGAGGGAGAGCAGGCTGCATTCGATGTAGGCATTCATAATCTTCATCCTGAAATTATTAAACTTCTTGGAAGGCTTAAATATAGAACAAGCTACGGTCAAAATGTATTGAAACATTCAATTGAAGTAGCCCATCTTGCAGGAATTATGGCAGCTGAATTAGGTGCTGACATAAAAATTGCAAAAAGAGCAGGATTATTACATGACATTGGTAAAGCTGTAGATCATGAGATTGAAGGTCCTCATGTTGAAATAGGGGTAGACCTTGCTAGAAGATATAAAGAATCAAAAGAAGTTATACATGCAATTGCTGCACACCATGGTGATGTAGAACCTCAAACTATTGAGGCGGTTTTAGTACAAGCAGCAGATGCTATTTCAGCAGCAAGACCAGGTGCTAGAAGAGAGACCCTTGAAGCATATATTAAGAGATTAGAAAAATTAGAAGAAATAGCAAATTCCTTCGATGGTATTGAACGATCCTATGCTATCCAAGCTGGTAGGGAGATTAGAATCTTGGTTAAACCTGACGAAATAAGTGAAGATGAAATTGTTCATACAGCAAGAGACATCGTAAAGAGAATTGAAGCAGAATTAGATTATCCTGGACAAATTAAGGTTAATGTAATTCGTGAAACAAGGGCTATAGAATATGCTAAATAATAATTTAAATATAATAATATTTATTATTTAGTAATATTTAAAATATTTAATAGAGGGGGCTATTTTTAATGGAAGTATTAAAAGTATCAGCAAAATCAAGTCCAAATTCTGTTGCAGGTGCGTTAGCAATGGCAGTAAGAGAACATGGAGCTGCAGAAATGCAAGCTATAGGTGCAGGTGCCATTAACCAAGCTATTAAAGCTATAGCAATAGCAAGAGGATTTGTTGCACCAAGTGG
>JAAYFT010000175.1 GCA_012728125.1 Tissierellia bacterium
TTAAATCTTGCATCAAAGGAGTATAGTAAATGTATATCCAATTATTTAAACAAGGATATAAGGTTTGTTACTTGTACTTTTGGGGAAATTATAAATGGCAAGGTAATTGAAAAGGGAACCCTTGTGAAGATGGCAAGGGGAGAGATGGTACGATTTATGGCTGAAAACAAGATCCATAATATAGAAGATATTAAAAGCTTTAATAGGCTAGGCTATGTTTTTAAAGAAGGATTATCTGATGAAAATAACTATGTTTTCGTAAAGGAAAGAGTAGAAAAGTCAAGTTATAAGGAGTGGAATGATGGTTAAGAAAAATGAACTTATTGAATTTGTAATAGATGAGGTAGAATTCCCAAATAAGGGCAAGGGGACTTATGACGGAGTTGAGATTAGGGTAAAGGGAGGCATCAAAGGCCAAAGAGTAAGTGCCAGGGTTAGCAGGAAAAGAAAGGGCTATGTTGAAGCTAAAATAGTAGATATTGTAGAAAGGTCTCCCTTAGAAAAGAACCTAGCATTAGTAGATATGGACGAAAGTGGCAGCTGTACCTATGCAAGTTTATTGTATGAAGATGAGTTAGACTTAAAGAAAGAACAGGTATTAGCCTTATTTAAAAAGGCTGGATTTGAGGATATAAACTTTCTAGGTATAGAGGGAAGTCCAGTGGTAGAAGGATATAGAAACAAGATGGAATATACCTTTGGAGATGAGGAAAAGGACGGGCCATTGATACTGGGACTCCACAAGAAGGGTCAGTTTTATTCCATTGTAGACAGCGATGGGTGTAATCTAGTAGACAGTGATTTTACTAGTATAAGAAAAAGGGTAATGAACTATTTTAGAGATTTGGCTACACCATTCTACCATAAAAAAAGCCATGAAGGCTTTTTAAGGCACCTAGTAGTGAGAAAAGCCCTATCTACTGGGGAAATATTAGTTAACCTAGTTACTTCAAGCCAAGGTGAATTAGATAAAGAAGGCTTTGTAAATATGCTATTAGGCATTTCTAATCTAGAAGGTAAAATAGTAGGCATCCTCCATACTACAAATGACAGTCTTTCTGATGTGGTACAGGCCGATAGGCTAGACTTGTTATATGGTAGGGACTATATAATAGAGGAAATCCTGGGACTTAAATTCAATATATCACCCTTTTCCTTTTTCCAAACCAATACCTTTGGAGCTGAGAGATTATATTCCATAGTAAGGGAATTTGCAGGAGATATAGATGATAAGGTAGTATTTGACCTTTATTCAGGTACAGGGACTATAGCCCAAATCATGGCACCAGTAGTTAAAAGGGTAATTGGTATAGAAATAGTGGAAGAGGCAGTAGACAAGGCTAGGGAAAACGCCAAGTTAAACAAGTTGGATAATGTGGAATTCATTGCTGGAGATGTATTAAAGGCTGTAGATGAACTAAAGGAAAAACCAGACCTCATAGTCATAGACCCACCTAGGGATGGAATCCATCCAAAGGCCATAAACAAGATAATCGACTTTAACCCAGCAACCTTCGTATACGTAAGCTGCAACCCAGTGACTTTAGTTAGGGACTTAAAGGTCTTTACAGAAAGGGGATATAGGATAGAGAA
>JAAYFT010000176.1 GCA_012728125.1 Tissierellia bacterium
ATAATAGATATAATGCAAAACTTATCAGCTATTTCTCAGGAGAATGCTGCAAGTACAGAAGAAGCCTCTGCTTCTGTGGAGGAACAAACTGCAGCCATGGAAGAAATAGCAAATGCCAGTGAAGCACTGGCAAGTTTAGCAGATGAAATGCAGCAATTGGTTACAAAGTTTAAATTTTAGATTTTGACCTTTTTCTTAAGGCTTCCCTAAGCCCTTTTTCTTCTTTGTTTTTAATAGCCTTTAGATTAGGTATGTGGTGGTAGAAGCTTAACGAAGCAATAATTATAGTAATTATTACAGGAATAAATCCAAATTTAAGGTAAATAGTTCCCAATATAAAAAATGTAACCAGGGATAGGGTACCTAAGGCTATATAATCTGTTAGCACAGTAACCATAAATATAACTAAAAAACCTAGGGCACCAAGTCTGTAGTCTATGGCAATTATCATGCCTAGAAGGGATGCGGTGCCTTTTCCTCCTTTAAAGCCCATAAAAAATGGATAGTCATGGCCAAGGATTACAAAGAGGCCATTTAAATATAGGTGAAGGATATTTCCTTCTATTATAGATAGCTTAATTAGATAACTTACTAATAATATAGAGGCTATGGCTTTTAATATATCTAAAATAGCTACCAATACTCCCCACTTCCAACCTAGGGAGACTACGGTATTGGAAGCGCCGGCATTTCCTCCTCCTAGGGTTCTAATGTCTTTTTTAAATATTCCTTTACTTAAAAAGTATGACCATTGAAGACATCCAAACAAATATCCTATTATAATAACTATTAAATATGACTTCATCATTTCATTCCCCCACAAAATTTATTATTAAATTATACCACAGATATAATTAGAATAGTACTTTAGTATACAATATTCTTTATAATATGACAATATTCTTTATAATATGACAATATGCCTATTTAACAATGTCTTAATATGTGTTATTCTATAATCAGAAGAACACATATATTATGGAGGTCTTAATATGAAAATGTTTATGAGTGACAATAATTCTGGAGTACATCCTAAAATAATGGAAGCCATTGTCAATGTGAACAAGGGACATGAATATGCCTATGGAAATGATAAGACTACCAAGATGGCTATAGAAAAAATATGTGAAATAATGGGGAAAGATGTAGATGTATACTTTGTAACCACTGGTACAGCTGCTAATGTTATTAGCCTTAGTGGAATATTAAGACCTTTTGAAGGAGTAGTATGTGCCGATACTGCCCATATAAATGTAGACGAGTGTGGCGCTTTAGAAAGATTTGGTAGTGCAAAGATATTGCAAATACCTAATAAGAATGGGAAGATAGATATAGAGGGAGTTAAAAAGTACTTACATTCCATAGGAGATGAACACCATACCCAGCCTAGGGTAATATCTATTTCTCAAACTACAGAAATGGGTACCCTATATACGATAGAGGAGATTAGAGCCTTGGCTGACTTTGCCCATGAAAACAATATGTACCTTCATGTAGATGGGGCTAGGATTGCCAATGCAGTGGTAGCCTTAAATACTAGCTTTAAGGAAATGATAACTGATACAGGAGTAGATATATTATCCTTTGGAGGCACTAAAAATGGGATGATGCTTGGAGAAGCCATAGTTTCATTTAATGAGGAAATAAGTAAAACCCTTAAATTTCACAGGAAGCAAGGAATGCAGCTTATATCAAAGATGAGATTTGTATCTGTTCAGTTTATAGCATATTTGACTGATGACCTTTGGAAGGAAAATGCTTTAAATTCCAATAATATGGGTAAATACTTTATTGACCATCTATCTCAATTCCCTAGTCTTGTTAAGCTAAAAGACGATTTAGAGACAAACATAATATTTGCACATATGGACAAGGCTTTAATCAAGGCTTTACAGGAAAAGTTTGATTTTTATGTAATGGATGAAGAAGCAGGCCTAATTAGATTGGTTACTTCCTTCGATACTACTGAGGAAGAAATAGATGAGTTTATAGAATTTATTAAGAACTTTATTGGATCCTAAGTTAATCGCTTTTAAAGATCTATAAATTCATTAGGGGGATGAATTTTATGAGAAACTATGGAAAGCTAATAGTACTTTTCACTATAATCTTCATAATAGGCAATGGTTTTTTTTCCTATGGTGAAGACCTGAATAATCTTAATGAAGGAAACAATAAAGTCTATAGATTTGCTGGTGACTATAATCATCCTCCTTATGAATATGTAGACAAGAATGGAAGATTTACTGGTTTTAATGTAGATATAATTAACGCCATTGCAGAAATTATGAATATAGATGTTCAAATCATACCAATGAGCTGGGATAATGCTGTATGGTCCTTAGATACTGGTGAAGTTGATGGAATTATCGGCATGGCTCAAAATGACTCCAGATTAGAAAGGTATAGGTTTACTAGTCATACCCTGTTAAATGAACAAGTAATTTTTGTCCATAAAGATACTGTTCATGTAAGTAGTATTGAAGAACTAGCTGGATTTAGGGTTGCATATCAAAGAGGGGACTATAATGAAGCTGTTCTTTTGAGAATATCCAATGTGAAGCGCTTCCCTAAAATTGATCAAGAGGAAGCCCTAATGGCCTTAGCCAATGGAGAAGTAGATGCAGTTTTAGGAAACAAATTAGTTGGTATCTACCATTTGCAGAGAAATAAGTTGACAGATGAGATAAAAATAGTAGGAGAACCTATTTCCTCTGTTAAGTATGGCCCAGTTGTTTCCATGGACAATGAAGAATTGTTAAACATCTTGGAAGAAGGCCTTCATTTAATAATTGAAAATAAGACTTATGAAGCCATATATAATAAATGGTTCGGAGAAAGTATAAGTAACCTTAGATTGATCTTAGATCTCTATAAGGATAAATTAATATTTGGACTTATAATCTTATTAATGAGTTTTGTTTTCCTATATATGTATAGTAAGAGACTACAAAAAGAGGTTTCTAAAAGGACCTTAGAACTGGAAATGGCAAATAAGAACTTAATAGAACAGCAAAAGGAGATTTACAACTTAGCTTATTTTGACCCCATTACCTCTTTACCCAATAGGACATATTTCGTTGAGGAAGTAAACAATAAATTTGAAAATCCCGATGAAGTATTATCCAATTTTGCCATCCTATTTTTAGATATAGATAGGTTTAAACATATAAATGATACTTTAGGCCATAATGTAGGGGATTATATATTGAAACTATTAGGCAACCGCCTTAGCAAGTTGGTAAAAAGTGGAGATATAGTGGCTAGGGCAGGTGGAGATGAGTTCTATATATTGATGAATAACTATAAAAATATAGATGAAGTAACTGATCTAGCAGAAAGGATTCTGGCAGATTTTAAATCTCCCTATATAGTAAAAGACTATACCTTATACTTAACAACCAGTATAGGAATAGTTACTTTCCCAGATGGTGGAGTAGATACCCATAGCTTAATAAAGAATGCAGACCTTGCTCTATATAAGTCTAAGGGCTTAGGGGGAAATACTTACTATATCTATGGTGAGGAAATTAAATCTGAAGGCTTAGAGAGAATGATGCTTTTAAACCAGCTTAGGTATGCAGTGGAATATGATGAATTAGTTTTACATTATCAACCTCAAATAGATATATCCACCGGTGAAATAAGAGGGGTAGAAGCCCTAGTTAGGTGGAACCATCCAGAAAGGGGCTTATTATACCCAGATGAATTTATTTACTTGGCAGAGGAAAGTGGCTTTATTATTCAAATGGGGGAATGGATCATAAGACAAGCCTGCTTAGATGGGAAGAAGTGGCAGGATGAAGGTAAGGAAATAATAGTATCAGTAAATATTTCTTCTAAACAATTCCAACAGGATGATTTTGTAAATAAAGTTACTGAAATCATTAATGAATCTGGATTAAATCCTCGTAATCTAACTTTAGAGATTACAGAAACCATAGCCATATCAGATATCAAGCATACAATAGAAGTCTTAAATAGACTAAGGAGTTTAGGTATAGCAGTTGCCATAGACGATTTTGGTACAGGCTATTCTAGCCTAAGCTATTTAAATGAAATGAGTGTCAATGAGTTAAAAATAGATAGGTCTTTTATTTGGGATATTGAAAGAAATGATAAGAATAAATTGATTTCCAA
>JAAYFT010000177.1 GCA_012728125.1 Tissierellia bacterium
CAAAAAAAAGGAAGAACAAACCTATAGTTTTTTTAATCGGAATTATAGTTATTCTTATTGTAGGAGTTTTATATATAAAATCTTTTTATGAGGATAGTTTAGGACCTATGGATAAAAACAATCCATCTGATATAGTGGTCCTTATTCCGCCGTCCACATCAACTAATGAAATTGCAAATATCTTATATGAAAACGGACTAATAAAACATCCTTTGGTTTTCAAATATGAAGTAAGGAAGAGAAATGTTGATAGTAGACTTAAAGCAGGTGAATACAAGCTATCTACTGGTATGGATTTAAATACTATTATTGAAAAACTTACAAAGGGTGTAAAGGACTTAAATACAGTAAGATTTACTATTCCTGAAGGATATGAACTAGTCCAAATGGCTGAGAAATTAGAAAAAGAAGGCTTAGTTAATAAAGATAGATTTCTTGATTTGACCAGCAGGAAAGAAAACTTTCAGGATAAATATGATTTTCTAAACTTATTAGAAGAAAACCAAAGCTTAGAAGGTTTTCTTTTCCCTTCAACCTATGAAATATATATAGGGTCAACAGAGGAAGAAATCATAGAAAAAATGCTAGATGGCTTCCAAAGGATTTACGACAAAAATATTAAGGATAAATTGGAAGAAACAGATTTTAGCTTAAATGAAATCATTACCTTAGCCTCCATAGTAGAAAGGGAAGGCAAGGTGGATAGTGAAAGACCATTGATATCTGCAGTCTTTCACAATAGGCTAAAAAAAGGTATGATGTTACAGTCCTGTGCAACTGTACAATATATATTAGGAGAAAGAAAAGAAGTTTTGACCAATGAGGATACAAGTATTCCCTCACCATATAATACTTATATCAACGAGGGACTGCCACCAGGACCTATTGCAGCCCCTGGCGAGGCTTCAATAGTTGCTGCTCTAAATCCTGCAGAGGTGGATTATCTATTCTTTGTCCTAACTGGAGAAGACGGTACCCATACCTTTACTACTAACTATGAAGAACATTTAAAAGCAAAGCCAAAGAGATAAAGGACTGATGAGATGAACCAAATAAACGAAGAATATATAGAAGACTATATTAGAAGTCTATTGCCTAGTTCTAATGGCATTTTAAAGGACCTGGAAAAGTATGCCTTAGACTATCATGTTCCCATTGTACAGCCTGAAGTGGCTCAGCTATTAAAGGTACTACTGAAGATAAAAAAACCTAATAGTATTCTAGAAATAGGCACAGCCATTGGATATTCAGCCATTATAATGGCTGAAAATACTTCCCCAAATTGTAAGATAACAAGTATTGAAAGGCGAAGGGATATGGTGGAAAAGGCAATAGAGAATATAGGAAAAACTCCATTTAAAGATAGGATTACCATCTTAGAAGGAGAAGCAGAAGAAGTCTTGTTGAATTTAAATGATAAATATGACTTTATCTTCCTTGATGCAGCTAAGGGTCAGTATATGGAGTTTTTCAATAGATGTATAAACCTATTAGATAGGGATGGTATTATTGTATCTGATAATGTCTTATATAAGGGCATGGTTGCCACGGATAAACTAGTTGTTAGAAGAAAAAAGACCATAGTAAAAAGGCTAAGAAAGTATTTACAATATATAAATGAGATACAGGGTTATACATCCTGTGTAATTCCAATTGGAGATGGTTTAGCTATAACATATAAGGAGGAATAAACTTGGAAAAAATCGAACTATTGGCTCCTGCAGGTGATTTGGAGAAATTAAAGATGGCCATTACCTACGGAGCAGATGGAGTTTATCTTGGAGGAGATAGTTTCGGCTTAAGAAAAGCATCGAAGAACTTCTCCTTAGAAGAAATAGAAGAAGGCATAAAGTTTGCCCATGAAAGAGGAAAAAAAGTATATGTTACTTTAAATATAGTACCCCATGATGAAGATATGGCAGGTTTAGAAGAATATGTGACTAAACTACATGAAATGAAAGTAGATGCCGTAATAGTCTCAGACCTTGGCATGATGTCAGTTATTAGCCGTACAGTACCAGACCTACCTATCCATATTAGTACTCAAGCATCTATAACTAATTATGAAACCATTATGTTTTACTATAACTTAGGAGTTAGAAGGGTAGTACTGGCTAGGGAACTATCTTTGAAACAGATAGAGAATTTAACAAAGAAATTACCTAATGATATGGAAATAGAGACCTTTGTCCATGGGGCAATGTGCATCTCCTATTCAGGTAGGTGTCTATTAAGCAGCTATATGACAGGTAGAGATGCTAATAGGGGAGATTGTGCACATCCATGTAGGTACAAATATGCCCTAGTTGAGGAGAAAAGACCTGGCGAATATTTCCCAGTATTTGAAGACGAACAAGGAACCTTTATAATGAATTCTAAGGATCTTTGCATGATAGAACATATACCTGACCTAATAAAAGCTGGTATTAAAAGCTTTAAGATTGAGGGTAGGGTTAAGTCTTCTTATTATGTAGCCACAGTAATTAGGTCCTATAGAATGGCCATAGATGAATATTATAGGAATCCAGCAGGCTATAAGTTTAATGAAAAATGGCTAGAGGAAATCAAAAAGGCCAGCCATAGGGACTTCACAACTGGCTTTTATTTTGGCAAGCCTACAGAAGAGGCTCAAGTCTATACATCATCTTCCTATATTAGGGGATATGATTTTGTAGGACTTGTTTTAGACTATGATGAGGAAAGTAAAATAGCCACAGTAGAACAAAGAAATAGAATGTTTGTTGGAGATGAAGTAGAAGTCTTTGGACCCAATAAAGATTATTTCATCCAAAGAATAGATAAGATGTGGGATGAAGAGGGCAATGAAATAGAAGTGGCACCTCATCCACAGCAGATAGTTAAGATCTATATGGAAAAACCAGTAGAAAAAATGGACATCATTAGAAAAAAACGGGAGGATTGATTTTATGAAGAGACCACTGATAATAGGAATAACTGGAGGGACAGGCTCAGGCAAGTCTACAGTATCTAAGGAGATTTTCAAATTAATTCCTGAAAAGAAGATTGTTGTTATTGAACAGGACTCATACTATAAGGATCAATCTCATTTAACCTTTGAAGAAAGAACTAAGACAAATTATGATCATCCCTTGGCCTTTGATAATGAGCTTTTGGTCCAACATCTTAAAGACCTATTAGCTAATAAGCCTATAGAAAAACCTATTTATGATTTTGAAAAGCATACAAGAAAAAAGGAGACTGTAACTGTAGAGCCTAAGGATATAATTATATTAGAGGGAATCCTTATATTATTTGAAGAAGAAATAAGAAACCTACTAGATATCAAAATCTTTGTAGATACTGATTCAGATGTTAGGGTCATTAGGAGAATATTAAGGGATATTAGAGAAAGAGGTAGAACCCTTGAATCAGTAATTAATCAATATATGGATACTGTAAGACCAGCCCATTTGCAATTCATCGAACCTACGAAACGATATGCAGATATAGTTATTCCTGAAGGTGGTTATAATAAGGTAGCCATAGATATTATGGTTGCAAAAATCAATTCCATATTAAACGAATAATTATAATCTCCCTAAAAGTGGCAACACTATAAAGGGAGGTTTTTTTATGGAAAAAAATAAGAAGGTAAAAACTAGGATACTGGCCTTTAATATACTAAGTATAATAGTTTTTTTTAGCCTAATGGGTAGATTATACTTTATACAAATATATAACAATGAAAAATTAACATTGGAAAGTTTAAAACAAAGAAGTGTTGAAGTATCACTTAGTTCCAGCAGGGGGCCTATTTATGATAGAAACTTAATACCCTTGACTAATAGGGAAAGGATAAAAACCCTAATTGGACAAAGAGATATAATAATTAACAATAAAGATTTATTAGAACTTATTATAAATAATACCAGCTTATCTAAGAGAGAATTACAAGATATTTTAAATACTAATAATAAGCTAGTTAAAATTCCCCTAAATAAAGATATTGATATACCTGATATGAATAACATCTTTATTATGGATATTATTAACAGATATTCAAAAGATAACATATTATCTCATGTAATTGGGTATATAAATAGGGCTGAAAACCGGGGAGAAACTGGTATAGAAAAAGTCTATGATGAATTTTTGAGAAATTCTGATAAGGAATATTTTTTTGTTGAATATGATAAAAATAGGTCCTTAATTTTAGGAGGTTCATATTATGTAGATAATACTATTACATCTGAAGAGCCAGCAGGTGTAAAGTTAACTATAGATTATAGGATTCAAAAAATTGTAGAAGAAATATTAGACCAAGTTGATGAAAATGGGGCTGTAGTAGTTGCTGATATAGAAAGTGGTGAAATACTAGCCCTAGCCAGTAGACCTAGTTTTAATCAGGAAAATATTGAAGATTACCTCAACAGGACAGATATGAGCCTATACAACAAGGCTATTCAAGTATCCTATCCGCCAGGCTCCATATTTAAAATAGTAGTCACACTAGCAGCTTTAGAAGAAAATATGGATTTTTTAGAAAGGGATTTTTATTGTAAAGGGTATGAAAAGATTAACAATGTAATAATAAATTGTAATAACAAAAATGGCCATGGCCATATAGATTTAAAAGAGGGTTTTGCCAAATCCTGCAACTCAATCTTTATTCAAATTGGGAAAGAGATAGGAGCGAAAAAGATAATTGATATGGCTGAAAGATTGGGCTTTGGCAACAAAATCAACATAGGGCTTTTAGAGGAAGTAGAAGGGTCCCTCCATCAAGGAGAGGAATTGTTAGGGCCTGCCATAGGTAATATTTCCATAGGGCAAGATAAAATACAAGCTACACCCCTACAAATTACCAATATGTTGGTTACAATAGCTAATGATGGGATAGAAAAGGATATGACCATAGTACAGGGCATAACTACCAAGGATGGTATAATGATTAAGCCTTATTATAAAGAAGAAGATAGGAGGATAATTAGTAGACAATCAGCCCTTATACTACAGGACCTATTGAAGGAAGTTTTAAACTCAGGAACTGCTAGTTCTTTAGATTTAGAGGAAATAGGCGGGGGAGCTGGGAAAACTGGTTCTGCAGAAGGAAGTTTAGGTGGCAGACCTACCATTCATGGTTGGTTTGCAGGTTATTTTCCTAGGGATAACCCTAAATATGCAATTACTGTCCTAGTTGAAGAAGCTAGTTCTGGTTCAAAATCTGCAGCACCTATATTTGAAAGGATATGTAAAAAAATATTTTTAGAATTTCACTAGGACTTGCACATCTTCCCTCCCTTGGACATATACTGATATATGGAAAAAGGGAGGTGTAAGGCTTGAGTAATGTATTGCTGCTAATTCTCAATATAATTTTGAAGCCTTTCGTTGTCCTTGGTGGATATATGATAAATTCAAACTCCTTTCCCCAACCCTTAACTAGGGAAGAAGAGGAAAAATATTTAAAGCTATATTCTCAAGGCGATGAAAAAGCGAGAAATATATTAATAGAGAGAAATTTGAGATTGGTAGCTCATATAGTAAAAAAATATAATAACACAGGAAAAGATACGGGTGATTTAATATCCATTGGAACTATTGGCCTCATTAAGGCTATATCTACTTATGACTCCACAAAGGGCACAAGGCTAGCTACATATGCTGCACGATGTATAGAAAACGAGATATTAATGACTATACGGTCTACAAAAAAAACTAAATTTGAAATATCCTTACAAGAACCTATTGGAACAGATAAAGAAGGCAATGAAATAAATTTATTAGACATCTTAGGTACCGATGTGGATAA
>JAAYFT010000028.1 GCA_012728125.1 Tissierellia bacterium
GCAGTTTCCACATTTTGAGGATAAGGCATTCCATGGGAGATTATGGTAGACTCCAAAGCTACCACCGGTCTGTTTTCATCTAAAGCTTTTTTTACTTCAGGGGAAATAACTAAATTATTCATTTTCTACCTCCAATTTCTTTCAATTATTTTCTCAATATTTTCAACTGACATATCTGTACTTACTGTGAGTTTCGATTTAACAGTAATTGATGAGGCTGCAATGCCTACTTTTGCTGATTTTTCTATACTAAAGTCATTTAAATAGGCCCAAACAACTGCAGCTAAGAAGCTATCACCAGCTCCTGTTGTACTTACAATATTGCTTTCAATAATGGGTATATTACCCTTCTCCTGACCGTTAGTATAATATACACCTTTAGATCCTAAGGAGACAAATAGGTTTTTAACACCCTTGTTGATTATTATTTTTGTTGCCTTTTCCAAATCATTATGGTTTGATATTTTCATATTAGAAAGGATTTCTGCTTCCATTACATTGGGCTTTAAGGTATGGATATTGTGGATATGGTCCTTAATTTTTTCAGTTTTACTATTTGAAACAGTATCTAAAAAAATTGGTGCCTTACAATTATCCATTAAATAAAATAAGGATTCTGAAGGAATATTAGTATCTAAAACACATACCTTGCTGTTATTAATGATATCCAACTTTTCTTCTAAAAAGTCAGGTGTAATGTATCTATATATTTCCATGTCAGAAATAGCCAATTGCATTTCGCCAGATTCATCATTAATACAGAGATAAGTAGATGTTCTTTCCTTTGGGACTACTAAAGAATGGTTTAGACTAATATTAAGCTCACTACAACTACTTTTAATTTCATTGGCATAGGAATCATCACCGAGAACTGTAATGAATTCAACTTTTACATCTAATCGGCTAAGGTTTTCTGCAATATTTCTTGCTACACCGCCTAAGGTCATAGTAGTTTTTCCAGGATTGGAATTAAAAAAACTAGGTTTAGAAAAGGGTGTACCGATAATATCTATATTCGCACCGCCAATGACTACTACATAATCTTCCAAAACATAACCTCCCATAGATAATAATTCAACTATTATAAGATAAAATATACCCAAATTTATGTCAATAATTTATTTTATCTATTAAAAAAATGCAAATTAAAGTATAATGTTAAGAGAAATTAGTAATTTAGTGAGGAGAGGTATAAATGAAAAAGATAATCGTATTTGGAAGCAAGCATTGACCAGGTTGTGAACCAGCGAAAGAGTATCTTTCAGAGCGCAATATTAAATATGTATACTTAGACATTACTGAAAACATGTTGAACTTAAAGATGTTTCTAAAATATAGGGATAATTATGAAGAGTTCAATAAAATAAAGGAAATGGGTAAGGTAGGATTACCCTGTATAGTTATAAATGATGGTGAAAAAATTCTTTTTGATTATAATGAATTAGAAATATAATGGGTAATAAAAGATGAAATAAGGCTTATGGAAATTTCCATAGGCCTTAGGATTTGTTATTAATGAAAAGCCGTTGAATAATAAATGTAAAAAATGTATAATGAATAGACTAAATGATGGAGGGATTGTATGAAGGAAACCGTTTATATAACAGGCCATAAGAATCCTGATTCAGATTCTATATGTGCAGCCTTGGCCTATGCTGAATATAAAAATGGGAATGGAGATGTTAATGCTATTCCTGTCAGATTAGGTCCAATAAATAGGGAAACAAAATTTATACTAGATTATTTTGGGCTAGAAGCCCCTATGCTGTTAGAAACTGTAAGGCTTAGTGTTGAAGATTTAGACTTTGATAAAATTGCTCCAGTCAGCCCAGACATATCACTTAGAATGGCATTGGAACTGATGAAGAAAAACAATCTCAACAGCCTACCAGTTATAGATGAAAATGAACAGTTATGTGGTATTGTAACTATTTCTGACATAATATCTTCTTATATAGACGTTTGGGACAACGGTTTTTTAGGCAATTCAGGTACCACCATAGATAATATAATAGATACACTTTCAGCTAAACCTATAGTGCTTCCAAACAAAATGAGGCCCTTAAAAGGTAAAATTCTGGTTTTAGCCATGGATCCAAAAACAGCTGGAAGATATATAGAAGAAAACGACATAGCCATATGTGGCAATAGAAAAGATGTTCAAGAGATTGCAATCAAGAGCAATATTTCCTTGATGATTGTAACAGGTAATGTTAAGGTAGATGAGGACATTGTTAAACTTGCAGAAGATAAGGGAGTTACCCTAATATCAACCCCCCATGATACCTTTACAAGCTCAAGATTAATAACCCAATCTATACCTATTAGCTTTGTAATGACTAGGGAAAACATAGTTAGTTTTACCTTAGATGATTTAGTAGACAACGTGAAGGAAAAAATGTCACAGACCAGATACAGGTCCTATCCAGTAATAGACGATGACAACAACAATAAAGTAGTAGGGTTAATTTCTAGATACCATTTAATATCTAGTATGAAGAAGAAAGTAATTTTAGTCGACCATAATGAAAGAAGCCAATCAGTAGATGGCCTTGAGGAATGTGAAATATTAGAAATCATTGACCATCATAGGGTAGCAGATGTGTTTACAGGCAATCCTATATATTTTAGGAACGAGCCTGTAGGCAGTACATCAACTATTATAGCCTCAATAATGTTTGAAAACGGAAGAAGACCATCTAAGAAAATAGCTGGTATACTGGCAGCTGCCATAATATCGGATACCCTGCTATTTAAATCTCCAACATCTACCAATACTGATAAAATGATGTTGGAAAGACTGGCTAGAATTGCAGATTTAGATGTGGAAAAATTTGCCATGGAAATGTTTAAGGCAGGAACTTCCTTAGTAGATAAAACTCCTGAAGAAATATTAAATCAAGACTTTAAAGTATTTACTATAAATGAAAACAAAGTAGGTATTGCCCAAGTATATACTATGGACTTAGACAGCTTAAAGGATTTAAAAGAGGATTTAATATCAGCTATGGAAGAACGAAGAATAAAAGAAGGATATACTTCCTTTATACTGATGCTAACAGACATATTCAATGAAGGTTCTGAAATGGTAGTGGCAGGAGAAAATAAGGAATTAATAGCCCAAGCCTTTGGTAAAAAACTTGTAAACAATTCATTCTATGCTCCTGGTGTATTGTCTAGGAAAAAGCAAGTAGTGCCACCAATAACTACAACCATAAGTAACTTGGAAGAAATGCAGATGTAAAAAATAGGTTTTGCTTGCTAAAGTAGGTTGGTGATAAAATTGTATAGGGTCTTGATTGTTGAAGATGATATGGTTATTGCAAAATCAATAGCCAATTATTTGAATAAGTGGAATTACCAAACTAAATGTATTACTGACTTTAGAAATGTCTTGGATGAGTTCATAGCCTTTGATCCACAACTTGTACTTTTAGATATATCCTTGCCATTTTTCAATGGATATCATTGGTGTAATGAAATAAGGAAGATTTCCAAAGTACCTATAATTTTTATTTCTTCAGCAAGTGACAATATGAACATTGTCATGGCAATGGATATAGGTGGAGACGAC
>JAAYFT010000178.1 GCA_012728125.1 Tissierellia bacterium
AAATATCACAAAGGTTTAATTGTTTAGCTGAAACTGGCATAGGATTCTCCTTTCTTTATTTATTTTGAGTTATACACATCTAGTTAATGAATATATACCCAAAATGGGGGGAATCCAGCCATTTCAAAATATAAAATGTAGTGATTATGCGAGTCGCAGAGTTCTGCAACGAGCTAATGGTGTAAAATAAAGGGGGATAGTACGAATTTAGCAGGATAAGATGTACTTATATAATATAAGAACTAAGTGCAATATTTTATATGGAGGTATTTATGTATATAGAGAAAATTATTGAAGAAATGAAAGAAGTATTTAAGAAAATGTATTGAGGAAAATTTTAAAACAAAGACAGGAAGAGAAATTGCATACAATCGTTTTATTTTGGAATAGATATAATTGATAAGCAATATTGTCTGTGAATTGAGGAGGAGTACATGAAAAATGATAGAAATATTGGCTCTTATAAAAGATTTTATATAGATCTCAATTTTGATAGGGCAGGCTTGTTTGAAACACTAAAAAGGGAGTATGGCTGTAATACGGTTTTATATCCAGGTTGCTCTATACATATTACACCTTCTTTTTATTTTCAACATGTAGTGTATGTGGATATTAGCAATAGGGCCAAGGAGTTCTTTGACGATATTCCAAATATTTTAGGTTATATAAACAGTAATAAAAAATATAAGCAGTCTGCCTATGTTCAGTTTATTCAGGGAGACTATACAAAACCACTTCCTATTAGAGAGGATAACTATGATTTGCTGATTGCACTATATGCTGGAGAGATTACTCAATCCTGTAAGAAGTATGTAAAACCTGGTGGAATTATATTAACTAATAATCATCAAGGGGATGCAGAAGAGCTTTTGAAGGATTCTTCAATTACTTTAGATAGCTTAATTTATAAAAAAGGAAAGAAATATGTAATAGAAAAAGATATTAATGATGATTTTAAACATATTCTTAAAAGACATAATAGCACCAAGAAAGGTATGAAAAACACCGCTAGAGGGTTGGAATATGTAGATAATCAATGCTATTTTGTCTTGAAGAAGAATAAGTAGGAATGATTGAATAAGTGAAATTGCATGTATATTATTTAAAAAAGATGAATATGCGAGAGAAGTTTGGGAAAGACTCAGAAGAGCCATTTACAGATGGCTCTTTTGTATTACAAATCAACTTTTTGAAATCTATTTGCAGAAATCCTATAAGCAACCAACATACTAAATATATAGATTATTATTCCAGCTACCAGTATTGGAAGTTGCTTCAACATTATATCAGGTTCAACCCTATCAAGCCATTGAAACTTTGGGAAATGGACAATTACTTCCATAAAAATTACCCCAATAATGGCAGGTATAATTGCCAGTATAAATGCTTTTCCAACCTTATAGGCAGTTTTGAAAAATTGTGTTAGGAAAATTAAATTAAATATTGCATAAATTATAAACCCAAAACCATAATAGGCTATATTTGCTTCAATACCAGCTGGATTCCCATTAGGTAATATATGAAGCCTTAATACGGCAAAAGGTAATGAAATGATTAATTGAGTCATTTGTGATAAAACCATAAGCAAACATTTGGCTTTTACAGTATCTCTCTTTTCAACTGGCAGCAATGAAGTATAGTATATATCATTAGTTTCTCGTCCATACATAAAGGTAATATATGGTGCAAGACAACCAAATAAAAACACCATGCCATAAGGGTATGCTGGAACAATAACTAAGACACCTAGCAATGTAAATATAAATAGATTGGGATGTGCAGCCAGTCGCAATTCTTTGTATAAAAGATTAAACATCATATCTACTCCTTTCAGTCCGAACCATAATTTCTTCTAAAGATAGTTCAGATTTATCACCGGCTTCTCTTAAGTGTTGGAATGACTTAATGAACGCGGATTTTTCAGCACTTCTTAAGAGTTTCCCTTCTTTAATATAGGTAATATAATCAGCGCATTTTTCCAAATCAGATGTAATATGAGTAGAGAATAAAATGCTTATTTCCTTACTTTCAACCAATTGGCGGAATAATCCTAATATATCATCACGGGATACCGGGTCTAGGCCGCTTGTAGGTTCATCTAATATCAATAACTTAGCTTTATGAGATAAAGCCAAAGCTAACATATACTTAACCTTCATTCCTGTGGAAAGCTCCTTTACCCTTTTATTTGGTAATATGGAGAAAGCTTTAATATATCTTGCATATGCTTTTTCATCCCAGTTCTTATAGAAGCGTTTTGTAACAGCTGTAATATCAGTGATTTTTTTATGATGATAAAAATCAATTCCTCCTAAAACTACACCAATATCTTGTTTGCAACTTTCTTCATTTTGTCTAAAATCCTTACCAAACATTTCAATTGTACCACTATCTGGATTAACTATATTTAAGATTGATTTTAAAGTTGTACTTTTTCCTGCACCATTTTTCCCAATTAAGCCCATTATTTTACCCTGTGGTAAGTCAAAGCTAATATCTTGTAACAAAAAGTTTGGATACTCTTTAGTAAGTCCTTTTATGGACAATACATTCATGATGATCAACCCCCTTATTCTTTGAGAAAGTTATCTACAACTTGACCAGTCATTTGGAGAAATGTTTGGCTATCTATAAGTGCAATTCCAGCATTTCCAGGACTTGTATCTCCCAGTACTAAAATTCTGTCTCCAGGTTTTAGATTTAAAGTATCTCTAGCTATCTTAGGCAATACAATTTGGCCCCTTTCTCCTAAAGTCACTATACCAAATATATGCTTATTCTTTGGCGGGATAGGAAAACCTTCTTTTTCAGGGTCATATCGTACTAAATCATTTAAAGAAACATTATATAAATCTGCTAAGGATTCACATTTTAAGATGTCAGGTAGAGAATCTCCATTTTCCCATTTTGCAACAGATTGACGACTAACTCCAATCTTTTCAGCCACTTCTTCCTGTGATAGACCAAGGTGATTTCTTAAATATTGAAGATTAGCAGCAATATTTTTCTTTTGATTATTCATA
>JAAYFT010000179.1 GCA_012728125.1 Tissierellia bacterium
CCTTGCAAAACTATTCCAGCCAAAGATACCACCAGTATGGATGAACAAAATATTCTTATGTTTATCAAATCTACCCTTTTTAATTTCCTCCACTAGTCCATACATGGCCTTACCTGTATATACTGGGTCTAGGATTAGGCCTTCCTGTTTAGCTAGTCTATGGATAAATTCTATTTCCTCATCCCTACTTAGTGCATAGCCCTTGCCTACATAGCCATCTATTATATCTATATCTTCCCTACTTACATGGATTTCTTTTCCTGTGTATGTTGATATTTCTTTTAATAGTTCCAATACTCTGCCTTTAAAATAATCTCCATCATTGCAGACATTGATTCCATATATAACAGCATCATTATTATTTACATGGTTAGCATAGTATAAGCCTGCATAAGTACCACCTGAGCCAACTGCAACTCCTATGGCATCAAATTTAATACCTAATTCCTCCTCTTGCCTTAGGATTTCTTCCATGGCATTACAATATCCTAGGGACCCTATGCCATTTGATGCTCCTTCTGGAATTATATAGGCCTTGTGGCCTTCTTTTTTAAGGTTTTCTTTTATTTCCTCCATAATCTCCATTCGAGACTCACTATATTCCTCTGATGTTACAAACCTTATTTTAGCTCCAAGTAGTTTGTCTAAGAAAAAATTCCCCTCTAGTTCACTGTCTTCACTGCCCCTAAGTACAAGGTAGGCTCCTAAGCCAAGTTTTGCTGCCACTGCAGCAGTAGCCCTAGCATGGTTTGATTGGATACCTCCACAGGTAATTAGGTAGTCACACCCCATATCTAAGGCTTCCTTAACGGCATACTCTAATTTCCTTATCTTATTTCCTGATACTTCAGTTCCAGTTTGGTCATCCCTTTTAATATATATTTCATGGCCTAATTCCTTACTTAAGTTTTCTAGTTTCTCTATCCTTGTAGGTAAATTGGCCAATGAAATAGATTTTACAGAATACATATCCTCACCCCTCAACTATATAATTAATTGCCTTTTATATATTAAAAAATTATAATTAAAATTCATCAGCTAAATCATCTAGAGCCTGTCCTGTTACCCTGTAAACCGTCCATTCATCCATAGGTATAGCCCCTATACTCTTGTAGAAATTAATGGAAGGTTCATTCCAGTCTAAGCACCACCATTCAAACCTGCCACAATTTCTCTCTTTTGCAAGTTTTGCTAAAAAGACCAAAAGGGTTTTTCCATATCCTCTTCCCCTCATCTCAGGTCTTATGTACAAGTCTTCTAAATAAATTCCAGGCCTGCCTAAAAAGGTTGAGAAGTTATGGAAGAACAAGGCAAAGCCTACAGGCTCTCCATCATACTCTCCTATGATCACTTCAGCTGCTTTTCTAACAAATAAAGAGTCCATAAGGATTTCTTCTGTGGCAACTACTTCATGTAGTAACTGTTCATAGTCTGCCAGTTCTTTAATAAAATCCAGTATCAGCTTTACATCTTTTTCTTCAGCAAACCTGATTGTAAACTTATCTTTTTTGGTTGTAATTTTTTTTTGTCATTTTGCCCATCTCCTTATTTTGTTATATTCGATACCTATAATTACATTATATACTAATTTTCCCTTTTACCAATGGATGAAAAGTAAAAAAATTCCCAACTATCAAGTTGAGAATTTTTACTAGTCTATTATTGGAACATCAAGTCTACGAATTCCTCTTTACTTATGTTTCCAAAGTATTTTTGTAATGGCTCATTTTCCACTGCCTTGCTTACTTCTACTTTATCATATCTTACCCCGTTTAACTTTTCTTCCAGTAAAGCAACATCTTCTGTCCCAAAGAAGTCACCAAAGATTTTTGTATCTTTAATCAAACCATTTACTACATTAAATCTAATATCTATGCTGCCAAAGTCAAACCTCTTATAATTCTTATATGTTGCCTTAGGAGACTCACCATAATTCCATTCCCAAGTAGAATATTTTTCTTCAAATAATTTTTGGATATTATCTAAATCTTCTTGGGACAGTTTATGTTCTTCTGGTTCTAAACCTTCCATTTCGAATATACTCTTAAGTAATAAGTCTCTAAACTCATAAATGTCCACGTCTACTGTTAAATATGGTTTTATGTTTGTTACTCTACTTCTAACAGATTTTACACCTTTAGATTCAATCTTATCCTGTTTTACTTGTAATGCTTTAGACAATACATCTAATTCAACATCAAACATGATGGTTCCATGGTTTAGAACCCTGCCCCTCCATACAGATTGGGCTATACCAGAGAATTTCTTGCCATCTAAGGTTATATCATTTCTTCCTGTCAGTTCACATTTAACACCAAGTTTCTCCAAGGCTTTAACTATAGGAATATTGTATTTTTTGAAATCAATTTTTTCAGGGCCTGAAGACATGGAGATAATACTAAAGTTTAGGTTTCCTAAATCGTGGTATACTGCACCGCCACCGGTGATTCTCCTAACCACTTTAATTCCCTTTTCATTTACAAAGTCTTGATTGATTTCTTCAATGGTATTTTGGTTTTTTCCTATGATAATTGCAGGTCCATTAATCCATAAAATTACATAGTCGTCCTTTAAGTCTAAATGTTTAAAGCAATATTCTTCAAAGGCTAAATTGTATCTTGGGTCATTAGAATTATTTACTAAATACTTCATAAACTACTTCCTCCTTAGTATATATATTATTTTCCAATGGCTATATTTAAGTCCATTAGAATATGTTGCAGGTCAATTAATTGGTTCTTTATCTCGTCATATTTCCTAGATAATAGTTTATCATCCATCATGGCGTTAGATTTGTCTATTAAGGCCTCAAATTGACTATATGCAGTTTTTAGTTCTTTTTCAATATCAGCTTTTAATATAGATGGTAAAATTTCTACTTTGCTAGTTAATTCTACTTCGCTCTTTTCTATATTAAAGCTGTCACCTAAGTTTGGTATTATGGTTTCAATACCATATAGTCTGTTAATCTCTTCAGATAAAACTGTGGCTGGCTCTTCTTCTCCATGTACAATAAATATCTTTTTGGGTTTTTTTCTGAACCTTCCTATCCAGTTAAGTAAGGTTGGTTGATCTGCGTGGCCTGAAAATCCTTCTAAATCATAGATTTCTGCCTTTACATTGATTTCTTCTCCCAGGATTTTTACTCGTTTTTTTCCATCCAATAGGATTCTACCTAAAGTTCCTTCTGCTTGGTAACCTACAAAAACTAGGCTATTTTTTTCATCCCAGAGATTATGTTTTAAATGATGTCTAATCCTTCCTGCTGTAGCCATTCCACTAGAAGATATTATAACCTTAGGAAAGGTATATTTATTTAATGCCATGGACTCTTCTTGGCTTTTAACATATCTTAGGTTTTCAAACTCAAAGGGATTATCTCCCCGAAGTACTAGCTCCCTTGCTTCGTCATCAAAACTACTGGAATTTCTTTTAAAGGCTTCTGTAGCCTCTACTGCCATGGGGCTATCTATATAAATGGGTATTTTCATATATTCTTCTATTCTAGGATTATACTCATAATACTTGTTAAGCTGGTAGATAAGCTCTTGAGTCCTGCCTACTGCAAAGGAAGGTATAATTACTGTCCCGCCACGAAGAACAGTCTTGTTTATTATATCTATTAGCTTTTCCGTACTTTCTTCATAACTTTCATGTACAGTGTCCCCATAGGTAGATTCTATTATCAAATAATCGGCTTCATCTATATACTCTGGATTTCTGATTATGGGCCTATTGGGCATACCTAGGTCTCCAGAAAAAACTATCTTTATCTCATCATTCTCTTCCTTAACCCATAGCTCCAATATGCTAGAGCCTAAAATGTGGCCTGCATCCCTAAACCTAACTTGAATACTATCATTTATTTTTATCCTTTGGTCATAAAAATAGGGTTCAAAGTATTTTAAGCTATTTTCTGCATCTTCCATAGTGTATAAGGGCTCTAAGGGTTCTTTGCCAGCTCTTTGCCTTTTCCTATTTTCCCATTCAACGTCTGATTCCTGTATTTTGGCACTGTCTTTTAGCATTATTTTACACAGGTCGTAGGTTGGATTAGTTGTAATAATCCTGCCCCTAAAACCTTCTTTAACTAGTTTTGGAATCCTACCACTATGATCTATATGGGCATGGGTTAAGAATAGAAAGTCAATTTCCTTGGGATCATAGGGAAAATCATCATAATTTAGCCTTTCAATTTCCTTATTACCTTGGAACATACCACAGTCTATAAGTATCTTGTATTTCTTTGTTTGCAATAAATAGTTTGAGCCTGTAACAATTTTAGCTGCCCCAAAAAACTTAATATCCATAGTCCTACCTCCTAGAAAAATAGTATAGCTTATTTAAACCTATCATCCTCCTTTAATAGTTCTTCCACAGGAACTTGTGACGTTACTGCCTTGTTAAACTTATTCATATCCTTAATATCTCCAAATAAGATTACTCCAGTGATTATTCCATCCCTTGAAAAGATTTTATGATGAATACCTTTGCCACTATCCTTATACTCATATATTTTATCAAAATTATTAATGTTACCAGCAGAAAAAACTTTTATATCTCCAATTTCTAGTTTTGTAAAGATCCTAGGACGGCTATATTCCATTTCAAGTCCAGCCATATTTGCACCTGCAACCTTCCCCTGTTCATTGGCAGCAGTCCAAAGACCTAAGACCATGCCATCTACTTCAACTACGTCACCTACTGCAAATATATTTTCTATGTTGGTCCTCATGTGGCTATCTACTTTTATTCCCTTATGGTATTCAATGGTTGTATCCCTTACTAAATCAAGGTTTGGCCTTACACCTGATGATATAAGTATTGCATCAGTAGGTATTTCCCTATCTCCATTTAATTTCATTCCATTAGCTTTTTGGTCTCCTAAAACTTCTTCTACCTGTGAATCGGTATATATACTTAAGCCTAAACTATTTAACCTTTCTTCTAACTTGTTTGCCAGCTCCATATCCAACTGCCTAGGTAATAAATATGGTGCAAACTCAACTACATTTACTTCTTTGCCTAATTGCTTCAATGACCAAGCAGCTTCTAGGCCTAATAGGCCTCCTCCTATTACTGATACAGTATTACAGGTTTTTAGAAATTCTTTAAACTGGTATAAGCCCTCTAATGTCCTCATGGCAAAGACTCCTTCTTTATACTTGCCCTTAATAGGTGGAATAAAAGGACGACTGCCTGTTGCTATTAGTAGCTTTTCATACCCTATATTTCTACTATCATCTAAATAAACTACATTATTATCTATATCTATTTTCTCAACAATTGTTCTTAAAAAAGTTCTTATATTTTTTTCCCTATACCAGTTCTCATCGTTCACTAATACATTCTCTACTGTAAATTCTTTGAAAATCCCCTCTGTTAATTTTGGCCTATAATATGTTAGGTATGGTTCACTACTTATAATGGTAATATCCCCCTCTTTATCATGATTCCTAATCTCCCTTGCTGCTGATAGTCCACCAATACCATTGCCTATTATTAGGTACTTTGTATTTTCCATCATTCTGCCCCCTTTTTATATCCTTATTAATTATTACCCATATATATATTCTATCACACAAAATGGAAAAGAGATAAGTTCCCTTATCTCTTTCATCCTAACTAACTATAAATGGTATTAAGTATATAGGAATAACTATAAGCATTAAACTAATACTACATGCAATTATATATTTTTCAGTATCACCATCTTCTTTACCAATTGAGTAATTTGTACTTCCACCATTTTGATAAACTAAACTTGTAGTTTTAAATGTTATATGTTCATCTTCTTCAGGAGGTAATAATACATTTTCTTCTTTGTCTTCTTTACATGCTACTGACAAAAAAACGATTGCTATTACTAATAATATCGCTAATATTTTTTTCTTCATTTCCCTTCCCCCTTAAAAATAATTTTTGCTTATCTAACATAGAACTGCTGATGTACAATATATTAAGATTATGTCGTAATAATGGACAATGGACAATGGACAGTTGACAATTGAATAGGTCTAGCTTTGTGGTCCAGATTCTTCCCTAATGCTCAGAATGACAACATTCTATGGTGATATTAATATATTCTATACTTTTCTCCAAAATCCTTCTATTTCCAATATAATTATTAAAGACCATAGTAAAAATTATTACTATGGTCTTAGAAGTGAATCAAAATCTATCTCCCAATTCCCTAAAAGTAAGGTCGTTGGGGATTCAAAATATAAGGAAAACCTCCTGCCTGCCTCTTCTTTATCTATGAACAGCTCAGTATAGCCTGTGTCCTCATTGAACCATATTCCATAGCCAGAAATACCCCCTATTCTTACAAGGTCTAGTATTTCATCTTCTAGAGAATTAGCCTTCAAGCTTAATATTATTTCATCTCCTTCTCTTCTAACATCTAAAATATTTATCTCAAAGTCACCTAAATTCAAAGTCTTATTGATGCTTTTGACTTCCCCATCCTTAGGGGTTTGAATTCTAATCTTATCTGTTTTCAAATTAGGATAATAGACCTTAACATAGGGTAGTACTAGTTTTAACCCTTCCTTATCTACTGTAGGGAAATAGAAGTCTGACATTAGGCTGCCAAAGGAAGTGGGTATTGTAGGATAGGTTTTATTCCCCTCTTGGTCTATTAAATACATGGTATTTTCAATGTTTAAGTTAGGATTCCAAATTTTTGAATGTAGGTTTTCTTTGAAGGGATAGTCTACAACTAATTTGTCCTCAGACCTGTTTAATAGGCTGATCATAAGCCTATCATCCATGGGCTTCTTTATTGCCACAATACTAACTCCTCTGTCCTGGGCATGTGGGCCTAGCTGTAAAAAGTCTTCTACTTCTACAGTCTTTCCTAGGCTAAAGGAAATCTCTAAATCTCCCAATATCAAACTATAATCCGTATAGTCTCCTTCTACTTCAAAGTGATAGTTGCCCTGCCAAAAGTCTCCTCCTCCTGCTCTATCCCATCCTTTAGGAGCAAGTATATTATTTTCCCCATCCTTTATCATGACTTCCTCACCATCAGTTAACTTATAATTACTTTCAAGGGTAACTGTTAGCTTCTTGTCTAATTTAGATGCAGCTGTAATCTTTACAAAGATTTCATCGTCTTCATAGTAAACTTGGTCTAGAAGGGCTAATACTAGTCCCTCATCCTTGTCTACTAGGACATTATAGCCTGGAACATATTGAAGCATATGTTTGATGGCTGCTTCAACCCTCTCCAACCCAATAATACTAATTGAACTTATAATTATGGTAAATGATGCTGCTACACCAATTAATATCTTTTTATATCTTCTTTTTCTTA
>JAAYFT010000180.1 GCA_012728125.1 Tissierellia bacterium
TGTCGTCAGTACTATAAGCTAAATGATGAACTTACTGCTTATAAAAATAGGCTTATAGGTGTTGTTGATCAGCTTATGCTTAATTTTAAAGAAGTTTTTTCTGATATTTGTTCTAAAACTGCTATTACTGTTTTAGAAGAATGTCCTACTCCTAGCTTCAAGCAAAATAGTCGCCATCTCAATCTCATGCAACAAATTTATTCTGCAATCAAGTCATATTACGCAGTTTCGCATCACAAATTCTTTTGCTCGCAAGCTCGCATAGATTTGGTTCTCGTTGCCAATGACCTACCAACAATTTGCTTCGCAAATTGGGTTAGGTCAACTTTAGGTCATAAAAAAAGCCTTTCATACCTACATATACATGTAGGGACGAAAGGCATAGCTTCGTGGTTCCACCCTAATTGGGACTCATTTTAGTTAACGCATAAGCGGTAATCCTTATCGGATCCTGTTCAGGGGTGGTCTTCATATATCTTTCTCATAGGGAAACTTTCAGCCACGGTTTCCCCTCTCTGGAAGGAAAGGATATACTACTCTTCCCATCATCACATTAATATTAAATTAAAGGTAATTTTATCATAAATATTTCATAAAGTCAATATATTTTTGACTATTTTAGATGTTTTATTAATTCTTCTATTTCTAGCCTTGTTTGTTCTCCAGTTTTCATATTTCTTAAGGAGTAAGTATTGGTTTCAACTTCCTCTTGACCGATAACTACTACATAGGGAATATTTAGCTTATCAGCATAATTAAACTTCTTGCCTACTTTTCCTTTTTCTAAATATATTTGACTATAAATTCCTTCCTGTCTAAGTTTGTTAACAACTTCCACTCCTTTATCTAAACAATCTTCCATTGGAATTATTAAGGCTTTTGTTAAGGAATTTTCTTCACTTTCAATTAAGTTAGCTTCCCTCAGCTGATAGAAAAGTCTAGTTAAGCCAATGGAGATTCCCACTCCTGGAAGCTTTTGCTTTGTATAATAGGTAGCTAAATTATCGTATCTTCCACCTGAACAAATGGAACCAATTGAAGGATAATCATTTAAGAAGGTTTCATATACAGTTCCAGTATAATAATCTAAGCCCCTTGCAATAGTCAGGTCTATCTTGTAGTTGTCCTCTGGTACGCCAAATAAGCCAATATATTTAACTACAGTATTTAATTCATCTAAACCTTCTTTAAAAGTTTCATTTTCAATACCTAATTTTTCAAGCTCATCAAGTATTTCTGCATTTGTGCCATCTATACCTATGAACTCTTTTATACTATTAATAGTATTAGCATCAAGGTCTAAACCTACTAATTCCTTTTCTACTCCTTCCATGCCAATTTTATCCAGCTTATCTATGGCTCTTAGAATTAGGGTAGAATCTTCAATATTTAAGTTTTCAAAAAATCCCTTTAATATCTTTCTATTGTTTATCTTTATAGTGAAGGAATCAAAGCCTAGTTCTTTAAAGGTTGAATAGATGACTGAGGGTATTTCTGCATCGTTGATAATATCTAAACTACCATTGCCTATAATATCTATATCACATTGATAAAATTCTCTAAACCTTCCTTTTTGATTCCTTTCTCCCCTATAGACCTTTCCTATGTGGTATCTTCTAAAGGGAAAATTTAATTCAGAGTAGTGTTGGGCAACATACCTGGCTAAGGGCACTGTTAAGTCGAACCTTAAGGCCATATCCGTACTGCCTTTTTCAAATCTATATACTTGTTTTTCAGTTTCCCCTCCACCTTTGGCTAGTAGTACTTCTGATTTTTCAATTACAGGAGTATCTATGGGAAGAAAACCGAATTTTTCATAATTGGCTCTAATAGTATCTAACATTTTATTGAATAGGATTTGATCTGCTGGAATCAATTCCATAAAACCAGGTAAAATCGATGGTTTCACTATATTTATACTCATAACATTACCTCCGTTTCATTATATTAATTATAATAACAGAATTACTGTTAATTTCCAAGTTCCTTTAGAAAAAATCTAGTTTTGACTAAAAAAAAGAAGTTGAAAATCAACTTCTTCACTTACCCTTCTTAATTTTCGGTTTTGATCTACAAATATCGCAGGCTCTACAAAATTCTACTTTATCTTTGAATACTTGGGATATTAAATCTATTAGTTCCTTTTCTTCACCCTCATCTATATGAATTATTAATTTTTGGGGTGATAAGACTATTAAAGAGCTAACCAATAGGTCTGCCTTGCTAATATCCTCGTACCAATAGTCTCCTTCCATAGATGTTATTAAGCCATTTTCAATGGGTTTATGATCCTTATCCAGTAAATAATAATCTCCATCTTTTATTATTACATTAACTAGTTCAGCCTTAGGTTCTTGTATATCTACAAAATATTGGAGCATGTTTAGAAACTCTAGATACTCCTTCTCCACCTCTAGTTGACCTATGGCTTTTTCAATGGCCATATCTATCATATATAAAAACCTTCTAAGCCTAAACTTTAAAAATCCATCTATGAATAAAACATTATTTTCAATCAAATGATTTAGGATTTCCTCCATGACTATCTTTTTCTCTCTGGCAAAATAGTTTTCATTTATTAGGTTTGAATGGGTATAGGAAATGATTTCTTCTTTGTCAGGAGTGGAATAATCACTACATATTTTTGACACCCTATCTCTTATAAGGTGTTTAAAATATATTTCCAAAATAATATCATTAACTAAATTTGCAATTGTATTATATAAAGATATATCATCAATATCCTTTTTTTTACCTAGGGAAAATGAAAATTCAAACCTTCCATCATAATCATCTTCTTGGATATTTACTTTTGAATTTGCAAAGTACCTTCCTATCAAAATTTTGACCTCGTCTTTATTCGTATCTCCACCTATTTTTATAGCATGCATTGTATCACTCCCTTCTTTACTAGTATCTGCTTATGATAGAGACATATACTATTTAAAGACTAACTCTAATGGGAATTTAGAGTAATAATAGTACCAATATCCAAAATAGGTTTTTTAGATAAAAATATTAATTTTACATTATTTTTTTTGAAAAAAGATATGATTTCATTTTTGTTTGGATGATTATCTATGACACCGGAAATTATAGACTCATTATTAGATAATGAACCGTTGGTACCGCCAATAAATCCATATTTTTGACCTTCTAAGGAAATATATCCAGGTTCAA
>JAAYFT010000181.1 GCA_012728125.1 Tissierellia bacterium
ATTTCACCATCATGTTTTTGAGTAAGGACAACTAGAAGGATAGCTGCAGGTAAAGACTGCATTAATACTACAATATTTGTAAGTAATTCTGGTGCTTTAATCAGCTTGAGAATAATTAGAGATACTATAGGAATTACAATTAATTTAACAAAACAACCATAATATATATCCTTGTCACCTATTACTTCCTTAAGCTTAAACTTTGCCATTTCCTCACCTAGTATTAACATAGATAGGGGAGAAGTCAACCCTGACAACATGGACAAGGATTTTGATGCTACATATGGAAGTTGTATCCTAGATGCAAATAGGATTATTCCTATTAATACTGCTATTAGGGAGGGGTTTTTTATTAGTTTTTTTATTGCTGATCCTCCCTTTTCCTTAGACAGTATACCTTCTCCATAGGTCCATAGTATGATATGGTAAGGTATCATAAATACAGACCCATATATTGCAGCTTCTTGGCCAATTAAATCATATATTAAAGGTAGACCCATAAAGCCAGTGTTGGCAAATATAGTGCCAAATCTAAGGACTACATTTTTTCCCCTTGAGTATTTAATGTATAAAGGTTTTACTACTAAGGCGTTTAGGATATGGGCCCCTATTGAGTATACAAAAATCAATATTACACCTTTTATGGCATCATCTGTGTAATTCATGTTGAATAAAGAGATTATAAGTGAAGGAAGGGCTATGTTTGTTAATATACTAGCCATTCCCTTAGATGTATCCTCATTTATAACCTTATTCTTAGTTCCTATGTACCCTATTGCTATCAATACTGCAAGTACTGCTACTTGCTTAGCTACTAAACTTGCCTCCATTAATCTGCCTCCTTTTATTAAACTGAACTTGTCCATCTTGTGTTTGGCTTATAAGTGGGAGATTCTTGGTCTTATAATAAGTATATTATATAGATTTAATACCAAAAAAACCAGGCATATAACACCTAGTTATAATAATATAAAACTATTTTTGAAAATTTTTTAGATATTGTGTAAGTAGTATAGCAAATCCCCCAAAATAAAACATCACCCCAAAGGGTGATGTTTAGAGTGTTTAGCTCAATAAATTATATGTTTAAAGGCAAATATTCAATCAACTGACACATATTGATAAAAAATTAACTTTCTTTACCTTTCTTAATCCATCTTGCTACTTCTACTGTTCTCTTAGCTTGATGCTTCACTGCATCCTTTACGTCTTCTACCATTTTTCCATCTTGCCCTTGGGTAACAGATGTACCGTAAGGATTTCCACCTGCTGCAAATATAGATGGATCAGTGTATCCTGGTGGAACTATGATTGCTCCCCAATGCATTAAGGAAGTGTATAGGGCCTTAACTGTAGCTTCTTGACCTCCATGTGGGTTTTGGGCTGATGACATGGCTGATACTACTTTATTCATTAATTTACCTTCTGCCCATAGGCCACCTTGCATATCCAAAAAGTTTTTCATCTGTGAAGCTAGGTTACCAAACCTAGTTGGTACACTGAAGATTATGGCGTCTGCCCATACTAGGTCATCGCCAGTGGCTACTGGAACATCCTTAGTTGCTTCCGCATTTGCCTTCATTCCTGGATTGTTGTTTATAACTTCTTCTGGTATTAGCTCTGGCACCTTGAGTACTCTAACTTCAGCACCGGCTTCAATACCTCCCTCTTCTGCCATCTTGGCAAGCTGATAATTTATCCCTGTTGCACTGTAATAAATCACTGCTAATTTAACTTTTTCCATTTTTTTACCCCTCTCTATATTAAAAATACATTTTTTTCCTTGTAGATAGTATACCCCTCGAAAATTATTACTAAACAATATATTTCTAATTCGAGATATTTTTTTAAAAAAGATAAAGGAAAAACCTTTATCTTCTTTAATTCTATATATTCTTTGCCAACAATGCTGCTCCTATGGATCCTGCATA
>JAAYFT010000182.1 GCA_012728125.1 Tissierellia bacterium
GCAGTAAGAGACTTTCTAGACTTTATTTTAGAGGACAAGTTGGCAAAACAGGATTTAAATTGTGAATATGAATAAATAATAAGCCTAGGTTAAAAAAACCTAGGCTTTAATATTTACATTCTAGTAATCTTAATAGCATCTCTCATCTTCTTGATGGCTTCGTTAGTTAAATCCTTTCTCTTTAGTTTCACTCCTATGTACAAGGCATCTATTATGCTTAAATGGGCAATTCTAGATGCAAAGGCCTCAAACTGATAGGAGGTTTCTTGAGATACTGCATTTAGAGGAATATCTACCATTTCGCTTATGGGTGATTTGGGAAAGGAAGTAATGCCAATGGTTTTTGTCTTATTTTCCTTTGCAACTTCCAATACATTCATAATGTTTAAAAACATTGCTTATGGCTTAAGAATCAAAAAAATGGACCCAAAGATTATAGACCAGAAGGTTTCACACATTATAGATTTAGTAGGCCTAAAGGGGTTAGAAAAAAGAAACCCAGGCCAATTATCTGGAGGTCAACAACAGAGGGTGGCCTTGGCTAGGGCCTTAGTCATGGAACCAGGAGTATTGTTATTTGACGAACCCTTATCCAACTTAGATGCAAAGCTAAGAGTGTACATGAGAAATGAGATTAAAAGGATCCAGCGTGAACTAGGCCTAACTAGCATCTATGTAACCCATGACCAAACAGAAGCCATGAGCTTATCAGATAGAGTAATTATCATGAATAAAGGAAAAATTGAACAAATTGGAACACCACAAGAAGTCTATCAGCAACCAGCAACTGAATTCATTGCAGACTTCATAGGAACTGCAAACTTTGTAGATGGAGTAATTAAAGAAATCAAAGACGACTATGCAATGGTACAAAAATATTAAGCAATATACAAAATCAGGATCAGCTCCAGCCATGTCAGCAGGCTTAGGTGAAGCAGCTATAGGTATTACATTCATGCACAATGGATTAAGACATATTGAAGAAGGCTTTGAAAACATTAAAGTAGTTGCTCCTGAAGATGGTACTTGGTATTCAACAGCTGCTGTTGGAATCATTGAAGGTGCACCTGAACTAGAAGCTGCAAAAATGTTCGTAGACTGGGCTTTAACTAAGGATGCACAAGAAATTGGTCAACAATTTGGTTCATACCAATTCCCAACTAATCCAGATGCAAAGGTTCCAGAGCAAGCTAAGCCACTGGCAGATGTGAAGCTTAACCCATATGACCTAGAATGGTCTGGAGAAAATAGGGCTAGACTAGTTGAAGAATGGGATAAGATGATTAAGGATGGTAAAAAAGAACAGTAATTAATATAAAGGCACTCCAATTTGGGGTGTCTTTTGGTATTTAGGTGGTTTTGAAAAAGTTAGAAATAAAAAATCTAGGCCATATATTGAAATTATTTCTGGAATAAAGAAGGATTTAAAAATAATATATAGAATATATATTATAAGACTAAATAAGGGGGCTAGAATCATGAAACCAATTATTGGAATAACATCTTTTGACGAACAGGTTCAAGGATATCACTCAATTAATAATAACTATGTAAATGCAGTATTTGCGGCAGGGGGAATTCCTGTAAGTATTCCTACAATCAGCAATGAAGAGGACTATGAAGCTTATATCCATATGGTGGATGGTTTAATTTTCTCCGGAGGCATAGACATTTCACCCTTACGCTATGGAGAAAACCCATTAAAGGAGATAAAAAGGATTTCTACCATAAGGGATGAATATGAATTTGGTCTCTTTGATAGGGCCTATAAAAAGAAGCTACCTATACTTGGAATATGCAGGGGCCTTCAATTGATGAACATATACCTAGGTGGAAGCCTGTATCAGGATATAAGCCGTCAGCTTCCTAATTCATTAGGCCACTGTCCTGACTTTATAACCATAGAAGAGGAGTATCACTCCATAAATATAAGGAAGGGGACTAGGTTCCATAGGATATTTGATGAGGACAAGATTTATGTAAATTCTTATCACCACCAAGGGATCAATAGACTAGGTGAAAACCTAAAAGTAGCTGCTGTGGCAGATGATGGATTAGTTGAAGCTGTAGAAGCTGCAGATGATAGGTTTTTAATTGGGGTACAATTCCATCCTGAAGCCTTACTCAAAAGGAAGCCTAAATTTCTGAAATTATTTGAGGACCTGGTAATGGCTGCCAAGGATAATAGATAAGAGTAAGGGGGATAAAGATAATGGAGAATATTTCTGGAAAATCCCTAATGAGAAATACCTGGTTGGAAGTTGACCTTGACAAGATAGCCTACAATTTAAAAAGGGCCAGAGGCATAGTTGGCAAAGATGTCAAGATAGCTGCAGTATTAAAGGCCAATGCCTATGGCCATGGAGCCATACATGTGGCAGGTGCTTTAATTAAAAACAAGGTAGATATGCTGGCAGTTGCTTGTCTTACGGAAGCCATAGAGCTTAGGCGACACTACCCAGAGGTACCTATCTTGGTCATGGGCTACATACCCGATGATAAGCTAAAGGTAGGGGTGGAACATGATATTACCTTTACCATATTTAGCCTAGAACAGGCAGAAATCCTGTCTGAAATTGGGGGCCTACTTAATAAGGAGGTTACAGTCCATATAAAGGTAAATACTGGATTAAATAGGATTGGCCTTAAACCCAATGATAAGTCCCTAGATATAGTAGCTAAGATTTATGGGTTAAAGAATATTAAGGTAGAGGGGATCTTTTCCCACTTTGCCCTAAAGAACAATGAAACCGATAAGGAACAATATGATTCCTTTGTAAACTTTATTGGTAGTTTGGAGGAGAGGGGAGTCAAGATCCCCATTAAACATATATGCGATGGAATAGGTATGGTACAATATCCTCAGTACCATATGGATATGGTTAGGATAGGGACCTTTATCTATGGAGGGCAGCCTTTACCCCATGGTGAAGATCCTTTGAAGCTAGCCATGACCCTAAAAAGCCAAATCATTCAAATCCATGAACTGGAAAAGGGGGAAGGGGTAGGCTATGACTATATTTTTGTTGCTGAGGACAAATGTATAGTAGGTACCTTGCCAATAGGCTATTCTGACGGATATATGAGGTGCCTAACTGGTAAAGGAGAGGTACTCATTAAAGGAAAAAGGGCCCCTGTTATAGGCAAGATATGTATGGATCAGCTAATGGTAGACCTTACCAATATTCCTGATGTAAAGGTGGGAGATGAAGTTATACTATTGGGAGAAACACCAAATGGCTCAATACCACTACAGGAGATTGCCGATAAGGTGGGTACCAATAGGAATGAAATCCTAAGTACAGTTAGTAGAAGGGTACCTAGGGTTTATATAGAGGATTATAAGATTGTAGATATAGTGGACTATTTACTAGACTAGTAATAAGCCTATTTTAACCATCATATTTTCTTCTTATTTTGACACTCCTTTTGGAGTGTCATTTTGATATAATAGACATAGTAAAATTTAAGGATGATAGAATGAAAAACCAGATTAGAGTATCCATTAGAAACTTAATAGAATTTATATTGAGGACAGGGGACATAGACAATAGCTTCATGTCCACTGCTAGGGCCTTGGAAGGTACAAAGGCCCATCAGAAGGTACAAAAATCCTATGGCCCAGAGTATGACAAGGAAGTTACCCTAAGGCATAGTATCAACTATTATGACTTCCTTATACAGTTAGAAGGTAGGGCAGACGGTATACTTACATATCCAGATGAGATTATTATAGATGAGATAAAGAGCACGACTAAGGATTTAGAGGACATAGAAGAAGACTATAATGAGCTCCATTGGGCCCAGGCTAAGGCCTATGGTTATATATACTGTTATCAGAATGGTTTAGATAGGATTTCAATCCAGCTAACATATTTCCACATAGAAACAGAAGAAGTAAAAATATTTAAAAGGGAATATTCCTTTAAAGAATTAGAAGGCTTTTTCCTTCCCATAGTAGATAAATATATAGAATGGGCTAGGATTACTTTTTCTTGGGTAGAAATAAGGGAAAAGTCTATTAGAAAGCTAAACTTTCCCTTTGAGACCTATAGGAAGGGTCAGAGGGAGCTGGCTGTAGCTGTATACAAGACCATAGAAGAAGGGAAAAAGCTATTTGCCCAGGCGCCTACAGGCATAGGCAAGACTATGTCTACCCTATTTCCTTCCATAAAGTCTATGGGAGAGGGCTTAACATCTAAGATATTTTACCTTACAGCTAAGACCATAACTAGAGAAGTGCCTATAGCCTCCGTAGACTTGATGAAAGGCTTAGGCCTTAGGGCAAAGACCCTAGCAGTTACAGCTAAGGAGAAGATTTGCTTAAATGATGAAGTAAAATGTAATCCCAGGGATTGTGAATTTGCTAAGGGTCATTATGACAGGGTCAACGATGCCATAATGGACATGTTTGAAAACGAGGATTTGATTACAAGGGAAGTAGTCTTATCCTATGCAAGAAAGCACAAGGTTTGCCCTTTTGAATTTACCTTAGACTTTTCTCTATGGGCAGACATAATTATTTGTGACTATAATTACGTTTTCGACCCTCAAGTATATCTAAAGAGGTTCTTTGAAAATCCCAAGGAAAACTATGTGTTTTTAATAGATGAAGCCCACAACCTAGTAGACAGGTCTAGGGAAATGTTCTCTGCACAAATCAACAAGAGGAGCTTTTTAGATATAAGAGATATATTTAAAGAAGACTATCCAAATATTTATAAGGCCGTAAACAGGGTAAATAGTGTAATCAACAAGGTAAAGAAGGACTTAAATATTGATGGAGAATACTATCAAAGAGAAGAAATAATAGATTTTTACTATCCCATTAAAAAATTGATTACCAACCTTGAACCTTGGCTCATAGAAGAAAAGAAGCATGAGGACTATGAAAAGGTACTGGAATTATACTTTAACTTAATGACCTTTATTAAGATTTCAGACCTGTATGATGACCATTATGTAACCTATATTAAGGAAGAATACAATGACCTAATCATAAAATTATATTGTGTCGATTCGTCACACCTGTTAAAGGAAGCCTTGCTTAGGGGGAGGAGTAGTATATTCTTCTCAGCTACCTTAACTCCCTTAGACTATCATATGGACCTACTAGGCGGGGATAAGGAAGACTATAATATTAGGCTCAACTCTCCTTTTCCTAGGGACAACCTATGCCTATTACTGGCAGACAATATTTCCACCAGGTATAAAGACAGGGAAAGGACCTACCTAGATGTAGTCAAGTATATTGAAGCCTTTGTTTCTGCTAAGGAGGGCAATTACTTTATCTTCTTCCCATCCTATGTGTATATGAAAAACATTTATGAATTATTATTGGAAAGAAATGATAATTTAAATATAATTATTCAAGAAACCAATATGACAGAAGTGGAAAGAGAAGAATTTTTGCAAAGGTTTGATGAAGATAATATAATAGCCTTTGCAGTAATGGGTGGTATATTTTCAGAAGGCATTGACCTTGTAGGGGATAAATTAATAGGGGCAGTCATAGTAGGAGTAGGCCTGCCTCAGATTTGTTTTGAGAGGGATATTATAAGGGATTATTTTGACCACAATCTGGGAGAAGGCTTTGAATACGCCTACGTATATCCAGGTATAAATAAGGTCTTGCAAGCAGCAGGGAGGGTTATTAGGTCCCCAGAAGACAGGGGTGCCATTTTATTAATAGATGATAGGTATGGTACAAATAAATATTTATCATTATTGCCTAGGCAATGGTTTGGTTATAAAAATATCAGAAATCTAGACCAAATGAAAAGGATACTAGAAAAGTTTTGGTAATTAGCTACAATTTGGAGATGATAATATGAGGATTATTATTTCACCTGCCAAGAAAATGAAAATAGACAATGATGTACTTTTTCATAAGCATATGCCTATCTTTATAGACAAGGCTCAAGAATTATTAGACTATATGAGAGGACTAAGCTATGATGAGCTAAAGTCCCTTTGGAAGTGTAATGATAATATAGCGAGGCTAAATTATGACCGGATTAGGAATATGGACCTATACAATAATTTAACTCCAGCCATACTAGCCTTTGAGGGAATACAGTACCAGTATATGGCTCCTGGAGTATTTGAATATGGAGAGTTAGACTATATAGATGAACATTTAAGAATACTGTCAGGTTTCTACGGCATACTAAGACCCTTTGATGGAGTTACACCCTATAGGTTAGAGATGCAGGCTAGGCCAAAGGATTGGAAGTATAAGTCATTATATGACTTTTGGGCTAATGAGATTGTAAAAAAGCTTTTTTCAGAAAGCAAATGTATTTTAAATCTTGCATCAAAGGAGTATAGTAAATGTATATCCAATTATTTAAACAAGGATATAAGGTTTGTTACTTGTACTTTTGGGGAAATTATAAATGGCAAGGTAATTGAAAAGGGAACCCTTGTGA
>JAAYFT010000183.1 GCA_012728125.1 Tissierellia bacterium
ATACTTCTGAGCTAGGCATAGTTTATAGCGAGTTAAATCTAGCCATTAAAAACTTAAAAAAATGGATGAAGATAAAAAGGGTTAGAACACCTATCTTTTTACAACCAGGGAGGAGCTATATATTACCTAGGCCAAAGGGAGTGGTCTTAATAATAAGTCCATGGAATTATCCCTTTAGCCTGGCCATACTTCCCTTAATTGGGGCCATAGCAGCTGGAAATGTTATAATACTCAAGCCTTCTACTAAATCTAGAAACACATCTCAAATAATCTCAAAGATAATTAAAGAAACCTTTAGTGATAATTACATAAGCTGTTTGGAAGGTGGCTCAAGGGAAGTAGACATACTCCTTGAAAACTACAGATTTGACCACATATTCTTTACTGGTAGTGTAAAGGTGGGTAAAGAGATTATAGCTAAAGCATCAAGGACCTTGACTCCAGTGACCCTGGAGCTAGGTGGCAAGTCTCCTTGCATAGTATGGAAGGATGCTAATATAGACCATGCTGCCAAAACCATAACCTGGGCGAAGTATTATAATGGAGGCCAAACCTGTATAGCCCCAGATTATCTCTTGATACACCGAGAGGTGAAAGAAGACTTTATAAATAAAATGAAAGGTTATATGGAAATTTTTTATGGACAAAACGGGGATAAAAATATTTCCAGGCTTATAGATGAAAATAGTTTTAATAGGCTTACAGGCCTGATGAAAAGTGGTGAAATAGTAATAGGAGGACAAGTAGAAAAAGAAAAGCTTTTCATACATCCTACAGTTTTAGACAAGGTAACCATAGAAGATGAAATAATGAAGGAAGAAATATTTGGCCCCATCCTACCTATCCTGACTATTGAGACATTAGAAGATATAAAAGGGATAATAGAGAAAAATCCCTATCCCCTAAGTTTATATGTATTTACAGAGGATAAGTATTTAGAAAACCATATAGTGGAAAACATAAGCTTTGGTGGAGGATGTATAAATGATGCCATAAGTCACTTTGTCAATAAAAACCTACCCTTTGGGGGATATGGTTATAGTGGCATGGGAAGCTATCATGGAAAATATAGTTTCGATGAATTTACTCATTACAAAAGTATATTTAAGGCTAATAGTAGATTTGGTTTGAACCTGAAGTTTCCACCCTATAATAATGAAAAACTAAAGATGGCTAAAAGATTTTTAAAATAGTTTCTAAATAAGGGGGAAAAGTTTCAAGATTATTAATACTTAGAATTATATTGCACTTGATATTAAAACTTATGATATAATACATTAGGAAAAGGGTATTATTCAATACATGAGCAGGTTATTTTATTTTTTATGATATATATAAAGATTCTAGAAAGCTATGGGGGTGGTTAATTGATATTGTTAAAGGAAAGAAAGGAAATAGTAGAATATGGTAAGAAGTTGGTTACATCAGGACTTACCAAGGGAACTGGAGGGAATTTAAGTATTTATAATAGACAAGAAGGCCTAATGGCCATAAGTCCTTCAGGTATAGATTATTTTGAAATAAGGCCAGAGGATGTGGTGGTTTTAGATTTAGATGGCAATATAGTAGATGGGGATAAGAAACCTTCATCTGAATTGGACATGCACAAGATCTTCTATAAAAATAGGGAAGACATAGATGCCATAATCCACACCCACACCATCTATGCCACTATCCTATCCTGTTTAAATATTTCACTGCCACCAGTGCATTATATGGTAGCCCTGGCTGGCTTAGATGTTAGATGTGCAAAGTATGCCACCTTTGGCACTGAAGAGTTGGCCCAAAATGCCTTTGAAGCCATGAAGGATAGGTATGCAGTTCTTTTGGCAAACCATGGATTATTGGCAGGGGCTAAGGATCTGGCCAATGCATTTAATATTACTGAGGAAATAGAATACTGTGCAGAACTTTACATAAAGGCAAAGTCCGTCGGTGAGCCAGTAATATTACCAGAAGAAGAGATGAAGCTTATGCTTGAAAAATTTAAAACTTATGGGCAGGTGAAGAAATAATGAAAGAGATAAAAACTATAGAATTTAAAGATGATATTTTATATTTAATAGATCAAAGGAAACTACCTATTGCTTATGAAATATTTCAGTGTAAAGACTATAGGGATGTGGATTTTGCCATAAAGGATATGGTAGTCAGGGGAGCACCAGCCATAGGGGCTACAGCTGCCTATGGAGTAGTTTTAGCAGCTAAGGAGTTCTTAAATGAAGAAAAGGAAGTCTTCTTATCCAAGATGGATGAGGCCTTAAATATTTTAAACAACTCAAGGCCAACGGCCGTAAACCTAATGTGGGCCATTGGAAAGATGAGAAGGCTAATAGAAGAAAATAAAGACCTATCAATAGAAGAAATCTACCAAAAGATTAGGGAGGAAGCAGATAGGATCTATGAAGATGATATAAAAACCAATAAGGCCATGGCCAAACATGGCAATGAAGTCATTAAGGAAGGGGCTACTATCTTAACCCATTGTAATACGGGGGCCTTAGCTACAGTAGGCTACGGTACTGCCCTTGGAGTAGTCAGGGAAGCCCATTATTCAGGTAAAAATATCTTCGTATATGCAGACGAAACTAGGCCAAGGCTACAGGGAGGTAGGTTAACTGCCTGGGAGCTGGTACAGGAAGGTATACCAGCCAAGCTAATAGCTGACAATGTGGCAGCTACCCTAATAAGAGATGGAAAGATAGATGTAATACTAGTAGGGGCAGACAGGATAGCTTCCAATGGGGATACTGCCAATAAAATTGGTACCTTTATGCTATCTGTAGTGGCAAAAGCCTATAATGTTCCCTTCTATATAGTTGCACCTACTTCAACTATAGATTTTGACATAGAATCTGGACAAGGAATTGAAATAGAGGAAAGGGATTCAACTGAAGTAACCCATATAGAGGGAATTAGGGTTGCTCCTGAAGGCATAGATGTCTACAATCCAGCCTTTGATGTAACTCCTTGGGAAAACATAACTGGAATTATTACAGAAAAAGGCATTATAAGGGCACCTTATAAGGAAAACATAATGAAGCTAAAAGAAGATTAAGGAGGGATTTAATGAAGGCCATAATTGGAGGTACTGGTGTATATGGCACAAGTTATGATAGTAGGGTAGAAAAGATTAAAACTAAGTATGGTGAAGTGGAAGTAGACGTTATAAATATAGATGGAGAAGAAATCGTATTCTTAGCTAGGCATGGGAAAAAACATTCTGTACCACCTCATCTAATAAATTATAGGGCCAATATTATGGCTTTAAAGGAATTTGGGGTAAAATATATATATGCAACAGCTGCAGTAGGTTCTTTAAATGAAGCCTATGCTCCTGGAGATATTGTAGTCATTAGGGATTTTATCGACTTTACTAAGTCTAGGCCTGTTACCTTTTATGATGGTGGAGACAATGGAGTAAAACATGTGGACATGAGTGATCCCTATTGTAGAAATATGAGGGAGAAATTTTACCACTATTCTAAAGAATTAGGTCTAAATGTTAAGGGAGAGGCAGTATACATATGTACTGAAGGGCCAAGGTTTGAAACTGCCAGTGAGATAAAGTTGTATAAAAACTTTGGTGATGTAGTTGGCATGACTTCAGTGCCTGAAGTGGTTCTTGCCAAGGAACTGGGCCTATGTTATGCATCTATTGGTATTATTACCAACTGGTGTACAGGCATAGATGGAGAAATTGCCATCCATGATATACAGGGTTCAGTAGATAAGAACAGGGAAAGGATAACAGAAGTTTTCCTTAAGGTATTTAAAGAAGGACTGGACCAAGATAACTGTAGCTGTAATAATTCCATTATTGAGCTTTAAATCTCCTTTAGATAGTGTACAGGCATAGATAATCATAGTAAAGTGGGGAACTTATATGAAAGCTTTATATTATGAGAATGGACTCCAATATAGGGAGGACTATCCCAAGCCCTCTCCTGGGCCTGGAGAGTCTTTAGTTCAGATTATCATTAGTTCAATCTGCAATACAGATAAGGAAATATTAAAAGGCTATAGGCCTGATTTTAAAGGGATTTTAGGACATGAATTTGTTGGGAAGGTTGTAGAATCCCATGATTCTTCGCTTATTGGGAAGCGGGTTGTTGGTGAAATAAATGAGAGCTGTGGCAGGTGTCTTTATTGCAAGACTGGCAGGCCAAGTCATTGTGAAAACAGGAAGGTAGTAGGGATTTCTGGAAAAGATGGGTGCTTTGCAGAATACATAACTTTAAAAAACGAATTATTACATATAGTACCTGAAGAGCTTCCATCAGACCTAGCAATATTTACTGAGCCCCTGGCAGCAGCCCTAGAGATTTTAGACCAGGTCCATATAAAACCTTCTACTAAAGTTGGTCTCATTGGAGATGGACGACTGGCCTACATGATTGGCCAGGTAGTATTCTTAACAGGAGCAGATTTAACTATAATTGGGAAGCATGAGGAAAAACTAAGCCTGTTTAAACCCTTCGCTAAGGTGACTACAAGTACTGATGATACATATGAAATCGTTATAGATGCATCTGGCTCTCCGACTGGCTTTTTGACCGCCCAAAAGATAGTTAGAAAAAGAGGGACCATAATTATTAAGTCTACCTACGCAGGGAAAATCCAAATAGATATGAGTGATTTTGTAGTAAATGAGGTTACCGTAAAGGGAAGTAGGTGTGGTCCTTTTGAACCAGCATTAAAATTATTGAAATTAGGCTTAATTAAATTTCCACCAATTGAACTATATGATTTAAAAGACTATGAAAAGGCATTTGCATCAAGGGCTTTTAAGGTTGGCTTCAAATTTTATAAATAAATATAAATCATTAAAGGGGGATTTTTATGAAAAGCAAAAAAAGTATTTTATCTCTATTATTGGTTTTAACATTAGTAGTGACAATTTCCTTAAGTGGTTGTTCTAAGCAAGCTGATGCACCGGCTGGAGATGGCTTGAAGATTGCAATCGTTACAAGTCCTTCTGGCGTAGATGATGGTTCTTTTAATGAAGATAACTATAACGGGGTATTAAAATTCATTGAAACAAATCCTGGTGCAACAGTACAGGCTGTGAAGGAACCTACAGGGGATCCAGCTGCATCAGTTCAAGCAGTAGCTGATATCGTAGCTGACTACGATGTTATTATTACACCTGGATTCCAATTTGCTGGTATTTCATCTATAGCTGCAGAAAACCCAACTAAAAAGTTTGTTTTAATCGACTCATATCCAGAAGCAATTGATGGACAAGAGGAATTTGACAATATCTATGCTATGATGTTCGCTGAAGAGGAAAGCGGCTTCTTAGCAGGAATGGCTGCAGCCTTGGAGACTAAGACAAACAAGGTTGCAGTAGTAAATGGTATTGCTTTCCCATCTAATGTAAACTATCAATATGGCTTTGAGTCTGGCGTAAACTATGTAAATGCTAAGTACAATAAAAATGTACAAGTTGTAGAACTTCCTTCATATGCAGGTACAGATGTAACTGGTGCCAATGTAGGCGGTAACTATGCTGGTTCATTTGCAGATGAGGCAACAGGTAAGGTAATAGGTAATGCCTTAATAGCTGAAGGTTGTGATATTATTTTCGTAGCAGCTGGTGGAACTGGTAATGGAGTATTTACTGCTGCTAAGGAAGCTGCAGGGGATGTAAAGGTAATAGGCTGTGACGTTGACCAATTCGATGATGGTATAGATGGGGATAGAAATATAATACTTACTTCAGTTCTAAAGGTTATGAGTATCAACGTTGAAAGAGCCCTAAATGCAGTGAAAGACGGTAGCTTTGAAGGTGGTAACGTTTTATTAAGAGCAGATACTGATTCTACAGGTTATGTGAAGAAGGATGGCCGTCATCAATTATCAGCAGACACTATTGCAAAGATGGATGAAGCCTATGAACTATTGAAGAAAGGTGAAATCGTGCCTGCTGCAAACTTTAACGGACATACACCTGAATCTTTCCCTGGCTTACCGTAAAAGTGATAAATTCATAGTAAGCTAATTCATAAATAAAAAATTTATCACTTTCTATGGCCATAGAAAGTGATAAATTTTTTTCACCTCTTAGATAACAATAGGACTTACTCTTTTTTATTAAATACAGCAAGGAGAGTTATTATGTACGAGTACATTGTGGAGATGAAAAATATAACCAAAAGATTTCCTGGTATAGTTGCCAATGATGATATTACTATTCAAATAAAAAAAGGTGAAATATATGCTATTTTAGGTGAGAATGGTGCAGGTAAGTCAACCTTAATGAGCATACTCTTTGGTATGTATGAACCAGATGAAGGGGAGATCTGGATAAGGGGAGAGAAAGTAAGGATCCAATCTCCTAACCATGCAGCCAAGTTAAACATTGGAATGGTCCACCAGCATTTTAAACTGGTACACAATTATACGGTGACAGAAAATATTATCCTTGGCATAGAGCCAATAAAAAAGCTAGGGGGACTTATACCCTATGTGGACATTAAGGGAGCCAACAAAAACATAGCTGAACTGTCTAAAAGGTATGGGTTACAAGTTGACCCTAGTCAGAAGATAGAGGATATGAACGTGTCCCTTCAGCAAAGAGTTGAGATTTTAAAAATGCTCTATAGGGAGGCTGAAATCCTTATCTTTGACGAGCCTACTGCCCTTTTAACTCCTCAGGAAATAGACTATCTACTAAATATCATTGAAGAGTTACGTAAAGGTGGCAAGACCATAATCCTTATTACCCATAAACTTGAAGAAATCAAAAGGGTAGCAGATAGGTGTACCATTTTACGAAAAGGGAAGCTAATAGATGTCTTAGATGTAAAAGACACATCTACAAAGACCATGGCCAACCTGATGGTAGGCAGGGAGGTTTCCCTGGAAATAGAAAAGAAGCCTCCTAAGTTTGGAGATGTGGTGTTAGAAGTAAATAACCTAACAGTGAAAAACCAAGACAACTTTGAAGTAGTTAAGGATGTTTCCTTTAAAATACATAGTGGTGAAATCTTTGCCATTGCTGGAGTTGCAGGTAATGGACAAGTTGAAATTGCAGATGCCATTGCAGGTTTAACTGAAATAGCAAGTGGTTGTGTTAAATTAAATGGAGTAGACATTAGCAACTTTAGTATTAGAGAAAGAACCATAGAGGGAATCTCTTATATACCAGAGGATAGGCAGGCCTATGGCTTAATATTAGACTTTTCCTTGGCTGAAAATCTTGCCCTCAAGGATTATTATAAGGAGCCATTCTGCCATAAGGGTTTCTTAAACAAGGATGTAATCCATGAATATGGAGATAAGCTTATAGAAAAATACGATATCAGAAGCAGTTTAGGGACCAAGACCCAGGTTCGTCAGATGAGTGGAGGTAACCAGCAAAAAGCCATTGTAGCTAGGGAAATTGAATTGGATTCACCCCTTATGATATTTGTTCAACCAACTAGGGGCTTAGATATTGGGGCTATAGAAAACATACAGAAGATGATGGTAGAAGAAAGGGATAAGGGTAAAGCCATTCTACTGGTTTCCTTAGAATTAGATGAAATCATGAATATAGCTGATACCATAGGTATTATATACAATGGGGAGATACAAAAAATTGCACCTGCCGAAAGGCTGACTACTAAAGAAGTAGGTGAATATATGATGGGGGTAGTTACAGCATGAGTATAAAAAAAGAAGACAAAAGGAAAGGGAATATTTTTACTAGGATTATTCTGAAACTATTAGGCAATGAAAGGTGGCAGCATCTAACTATACCAATTTTCTTAATCTTTTTAAGCTTTGTTGCTGCCTCTATCATAATTATAGCCCTTGGTAAAAACCCTATAGGAGCCTTTTATAATCTCCTGCAGGGAGCCGGAATTCTACCTAAGCCATCCTATGCAGGCTATAAGAGCATGCTAACCGATTTTCTGTCCCTACTGAATTATATGACTCCTATGATATTTGCTTCCTTAGCCGTTGCCATTGGATTAAAAGGGGGCCTATTCAACATAGGGGTATCTGGTCAGATGTTGTTGGCAGGTTTTTTTGCCACCATAATAATTGGCTATAGTGGGCTTAATTGGGTAGTTGCCAAGCCATTGGTATTAGTAGTTGGTGTTATAGCAGGTGGAATACTGGGGGGGATTATTGGGTTTTTAAAATACAAGTTTAATATCAATGAAGTCGTATCTTCCATTATGTTCAACTATATTGTTCAGTATGTTTTAAGCTTTTTTATCCATTCCTATTATATAGACCCAGTATCTAGGCAGTCTAAATATATAAGTGATGCAGCTAGGTTAACCTTAGTCAACCTTGAGTTGATTGGGCTAAAGATGGATATTTCCATTGGGTTTGTAATAGCCATTATCCTAGCTATAGTCTTAAAGATATTCTTCGATAAGTCCCGTCTCGGTTTCGAAATCAAAGCAGTAGGTGCCAATCCTAAGGGAGCAAAATATGCAGGTATCAATGTGGGTAAGACCATGATCTTGACCATGGTGCTGTCTGGAGTATTTGCTGGCCTAGCAGGTGTTACATATTACCTAGGATATTTTGCCTCTATACAGCCAAAGGTACTACCAAGTGTAGGCTTTGATGGAATTGCAGTTGCACTTTTAGGAAATACAAATCCCTACGGGATTATAGGTGCTTCTTTTATAATATCTATAATTGATAGGGGCAGTACCTATATGAGCTCAATTGCAGGAGTAAGGAAGGAAATAGCTTCAGTTATTACAGGTATGATCCTACTATTTAGTGCATGTAGTGCCTATATTCAGTATAAAATTAGGGCCAGGAAGGATAGCTTAGCCTACATGGCAGGAAAGGAGCTTGAGGAATAATGGTAGATACACTTATAATTGATGGATTGTCATTTGCCTTGCCACTATTTGTTATGGCAATTGGTGGTATATACAGTGAAAGGTCTGGGATTACCAACCTAGCCATTGAAGGCCTACAAGGCTTTGGAGCATTTTTTGGGGCCCTATGGGCAGTAGTTTTTTCCCATTTCTTCAATATTCCCATACAGAAATTATTCTACCTTGCTCTATTTTTAGCCATGGTAGGAGGCATGCTGTTTTCTATACTACATGCCCTATTATGTATAAAATTTAAAGCCAACCAGGTAATTAGCGGTGTTGTTATAAATATACTTTCCATGGCCTTAACAGTGTTTTTGACTACCCAAATAAATAGCATAGTTTTTGGTGCCATGTCAGATAAGTTTCAAATAGGGACTTCAGTACGTTTTTCCATACCAGGCTTGTCTCAAATACCAGTACTAGGAGGGGCATTTAGAAACCTTTATCCTTTTGAAATTGTAATCCTAGTTATTGCTATTTTAGCTGCCTATATTTTAAATAAGACTAAGTTTGGCCTAAGGCTTAGGGCCTGTGGAGACAATCCCCATTCAGTAGATGCAGCAGGTGTGGAAGTGTCTAAGGTTCAGTTTAAGGCAGTATTAATATCAGGAGCCCTGTCAGGCTTAGGAGGTATAAGCTTTGCTTATTCCATATCTACTAACTTTTCACCAGCTATCTATATGGGATATGGGTACTTAGCCATAGCAGCACTGATTTTTGGCAATTGGAACATACTGCCTACCTTGGGAGCTTGCTTGCTCTTTGGGTTTGCCAGGTCAGGTGGCTACATACTGGGACAAATACTGAAGATGCCAAGTACCTTCTCAGACCTAATCATGACCCTACCCTATGTCCTTACATTACTCTTACTAATATTCTTCTCTAAATCTAACCGGGCTCCAAGGGCCTTGGGAGAGATTTATGATAAGGGCAAGAGGTAATAATTACTAGCCTATAATTAGCTGAAAGGGTGATTAATTGATATATAAGAATCCCTATTATAGGAAGGTAAAAGGTAGTTTTATACTATTAGTATCTTGTGGCTACTGTAAAACTCCTATTGCCAAATACCAAAAGGTAGGCAAAGGAAATTTACTTAATTTGCATATAGATAGGGTTATTGAGAGTTCCATAGACTTGTCCCAGGATCCCAACGTATTATCCTGTCCCAATTGTAATGCAGAACTAGGGAGGAGAATGTTTTTACAAAGAAGGGACAAGGAAGTCTTCAAAATGATTCGGTCTACCTTTAATACTAAGAGAATAGAAAGGTGAGATCCTAATAGATGGTGTCAATATAAAAGACTATAAGCTCCGTGATTTGAGGAAGAATATAGGAGTTGTACTGCAAGATGTATTCTTATTTTCAGGTGACATAAGGAGCAATATTCGGTTGAGTTCAAACATATCCGATGAGGAGATAGAGAAGGCAATTGACTTATCCTATTCAAGGGATTTAATCAATGAGCTACCCAATGGAATGGATGAACCTGTTAGGGAGAGGGGAAGTACCTTTTCAACAGGCCAAAGGCAGCTACTATCTTTTGCTAGGGCCATAGCCCATAATCCATCTATATTAGTATTAGATGAAGCTACAGCCAATATAGATACTAAGACTGAGTTAATGATACAAAAGTCCATAGCAAGTATAACAAAAAATCGTACAACTTTAATTATAGCCCATAGGCTATCTACCATTAGGCAGGCAGATAATATCATAGTCCTAGACAAGGGCAGGATTATGGAAATGGGCAACCATGATGAACTCCTTAATAATGGCAAGTATTACAGGGAATTATATGAAGCCCAGTAGAATAAGCTTAACTTAATATTATATTTTACTACTCTTGTTTTTATGACGGGTCAGTTCTATTTATAATATTTATAGGAAAGCCAAACCTATAAATTATATCTATTTGTTTTATATAAAACCATACCTTAAAATAATAGATGGACTAGAAATTTTTATTAGAGGTATGAGAATATGAAGAATAAGTCATTAATACTAATGTCCGTTCTACTTGTTTTAACATTTGCATTAGTAGGATGTGGACAAAAAGCTGAAGAAACAGCATCAAACCCAATGAAGTACATTAGTGTAGAGGATTTAAAGAAGGATATCGATGCAGGATCAAATGAATACATTATCCTAGATGTTAGACAAACAAAAGACTATGAAGATAGTCATATAAAAGGTTCCATCCTAGCTGACCAACATGCTGCAAATAAAGAAGGAGACGATGCAACAGGAATAGCCAACTTAAAGGCAGCTCTAAAGGAAGTTACTGGATCAGAAACAGGAACTTCAGATGCTAAATATGCCCTAGTATGTTATTCAGGTAAATCCTATGCACAGAAAGCAACTGACCTACTTATAGAAATGGGAGTCTCACCTGATCAAATCTTCACCGTTGAAGGCGGTATGAAAGCTTGGACAGAAGCTGGAGACGACTACAACTCTCTTCTAGAATAATAGATATAGTGGCTATCCGTTTTTAAAATGGATAGCCATTTAATTGAATAAAAATCTTGTTGAGGTGAAATATGAAAGAAATATTATCGAAGCATAGATCAAAGATAGTCCTATTGGGTATAATCATAATAGCTGTACTCCTATATATATTCAACCCTAGTGTAAATCAATTAGTAAATAGTATAGTTTCAATGTTTGCAACGGGAGATTTTGAAGTTGTAAGGGATTTCATAGATGAATATGGTACTTATGCAATGTTAGTATCAGCAGCCTTAATGGTGTTCCAATCAATAGCAGCACCACTGCCTGCCTTTTTAATTACCTTTGCTAATGCTAACTTGTTTGGCTGGTGGCAAGGAGCCATCCTATCATGGTCAAGTGCAATGGTAGGGGCAGCAGTATGTTTTTATATATCTCGTATTTTAGGTAGAGATATAGTGGAAAAATTGACAAGTAAAACAGGGTTAGAAAGCGTTGATAGGTTTTTTGAAAAATATGGAAAACAGTCAATACTCATTGCTAGATTGCTCCCCTTCATGTCCTTTGACATTGTAAGCTATGCTGCAGGCCTTACTTCAATGAACTTTTGGGGATTCTTTATAGCTACTGGTATAGGACAATTACCTGCTACCATAATTTACTCCTACGTAGGTGGCATGTTAACTGGAGGAGCAAAACTATTAGTAACAGCCCTTCTAATACTATTTGCATTATCAGTATTAGTAGTATTATTAAGAAATATATTTTACTCAAGGAATAAATCATTAGCTGAGGAGAAAAATGAAGGATAAAGTATTAGTTTTTTTTACAAGGATACCTACTCTAGGTAAAACTAAAACTAGGTTAGAGCCATTTTTAAGTAAAGGCCAGTGTGTAGAGTTACAGACGGCTTTTATTAAAGATATATACAATAACATAAAGAAACTAGGAATAGATATTATAGTCAACTATTCAGACCACGGAGATTTAGATATCTTGCATGATATATTTGATGAAGATGTCTACTATTTGAAGCAAGAGGGGAAAGACTTAGGAGAAAAGATGTATAATGGTATTTCCTATTCCCTAAAGAACTATAAAAAATCAGTACTCATAGGTAGCGACCTTCCCTTGTTGGGCAAGGAGGACATAGAAATGGCTTTTAATATCTTAGACACCAAGGATATGGCCATTTCTCCTACCTATGATGGGGGCTATTATTTGATAGGAATGAAGGAAGCCAATAAAGACATATTCAATATGAAGTATAGTACAAGTTCTGTTTTTAATGAGACCATAGAAAAGATGCAAGCCATGGGAAAGACCTATGGAGTTGGAAATATCCAGTTGGATATTGACCATAGGGATGACTTCTTAAGGCTATATAAAACTTTAAAAGATGACAATACTATTCCCTGCCATAACACTAGGGAATTTGTGATGAATATAATGGAGAAGTGTGATGCAAATGAGTAAAGTCCATGTAGACAATATAATTAAGGATAAAGGATTTATAGACAGATTTGGCCTAGAAGAAATCCAACCCCTAGGCCAAGGTGAATATAATATTAACTATGTTTTTTATTCAAAGACATACGATAAAAAACTAGTCTTTAGGATTGCAACAGATAGTCAAATGGATTTAGAAAACCAAATAGAATATGAGTTCAAGGCTTTGGAACTATTAAAGAATACTAATAGGACTCCCAAGCCTATTTATTATGATGACAGTAAAGAACTTATACCCTTTGGCTTTTTAGTCATGGAATACTTGCCTGGAAAGCCATTAGACTATAAGAGGGATTTAAAGCTTGCAGCAGAGATTTTAGCTGATATTCACAATGAGCCTATTTTAGAAAACAATCACCTACTAAGGCCAGAAAATCCAATAGAGGCCATATACGAAGAGTCCTTAAGTATGTTTGAAAAATATAAGACTTCTAAATATGCTGATAAGGAAACTAAGGCCAGGATAGAATACCTACTGGAAAAGGGTAGCAATATTAAAAATCTAGATATAGGCAGTAGGACCATAATAAATACGGAATTAAACTCAGGCAATTTCCTTATAAATGGTGAGAATGACAACAACTATCTAGTAGACTGGGAAAAGCCCTTATACGGTTATCCTGCCCAGGACCTAGGCCATTTTTTAACACCTACTACGACTTTTTGGAAAACGGACATTATACTTTCTAAGGAAGAAATCCATTATTTCCTAAAAGAATACTGCAAAAAGTCAAATCAATATAAGGATGAAGGGGAACTTTGGCAATCTGTTAAAAACTACATAGCTATGAACTGCCTAAGGGGCATAACCTGGTGTGCCATGGCCTATGTTGAATATCAAGAACCAGATAAGCTTATCTTCAATGAATTCACCTTTGAAAAGATCAAGGCCTATTTATCTAAGGACTTTTTAGGTCTTATAAAGGATGAGTATTTAAATGAGTATTAATAGGGATAAGAAGATATCTATTATTATACCAGTCTATAATGAGGCCCTTGTAATAAGTAAACTCATGGATAATTTAGACCAATTTAAAGACGAGAGTGAAATCATCTTTGTTGATGGAGGCAGCAAGGATAATACTAAAAGTATAATCGAAAAAAGGTACAGGGTAGTCCTATCTCCTAAAAAGGGCAGGGCCAATCAGATGAACTATGGGGCATCCTTGTCATCGGGAGATATACTCTTTTTTCTACATGCCGATAGCCATTTAAGTCCCCATGCCCTTGAGAGGATCCATGAAGTCATAGAAAAGGGCCATAAGGCTGGCTGTTTTAAGATCCAATTTGATAGTAAAAGTTTACTAATGAAGGTATGTGGCTTTATGTCTAATTTAAGGGTATGGTTAAGAAATATTGCCTTTGGGGACCAGGGCATATTTATACTAAGGGACTACTTCTATGAGCTGGGAGGATTTAGGGAGATACCACTAATGGAGGACTACCAGCTATCTATGGATATAAAGGCAGATGGGGAGAAAATAGGCTTGGCAAGGGCAAAAATAAGGACTTCAGAAAGGCGGTTTCTTGCAAATGGCAGGCTAAAGACCATGGCAAGGATGCAGAGGCTACAATATATGTATAGAAAGGGAGTAGACATAGAAGTAATTGCAAAGCTATACAAGTAGAAAAGAGGTGGTAATATGACTAGAAAGTTGATTATAGATTGTGACAATGCCTTTTCTGTAGATGGCTGTGATATAGATGATGGACTTGCCATTATATATGCTCTGGCACAGGAGGATGTGGAAGTCCTAGGTATAACTACGACCTTTGGAAACAATAAGCTGGATATCATATATCCCAACACCTTATCCTTTATGAAAAATATTGGCCATCCAGAAATCCCAGTATATAAGGGGTCTGAGGCTTCCCATGAGGACAATGAAGCTGCAAGATTTTTAGTAGACATGGCCAACAAACATGGTGGAGACCTGTCCCTACTGGTACTAGGGTCTACAACTAACCTATACCATGGCTGGCTACTTAATAATGATTTTTATAACAAGATCCAGGATATTTCATTAATGGGGGGTATAACTGAGCCCTTAATAATAAACGGTAAGGTCTTAAATGAATTAAATCTTTCCTGTAATTATAAGGCATCTCTAAATGTGTTGGAGTATGGCAAAAATATTATTATAGCCACAGGGAATACCTGCTTAGATGGTTTCTTCACTAGAGAAAGATTTGAAAGATTAAAGGAAGGGAACGATTTTGAAAAATGGTTGTATGAAAATAGCCTATACTGGTTTAGTAGGGAAAAATGTGTCTTTGACAACCATGGCATATATATCTGGGATGTTTTAGCTGCAGCAGCCCTTTTAAACCCAAGCTATTTTATTGAAAAGGCTGTGGAAATATGTCCAGATGAGGACAGTATGCAGAAAGGCTTATTATTGGGGCAAGGGAAAAAGCGAAAAGTAGTTATACCTAAGATTAAAGATGTAGATGCATACATAGAGCATGTATATGAACAATTTAAAATCTTTGGAGAGAGATAATAAAAAAAGGATAAACTTATTATTCAGGAATGAATATAAGTTTATCCTTATCTAATTCTATGGTTACCTTATCTCCTTCTTCTATATCTAAGGGTTCATTTAAGATACTTTCTAGTTTTAAGTTGCTATCCTTTTTATTGATTTTCAGAAGATAATTATCTCCTTGATATACCTTAGCCACAACCTCAAAATCACTATCATTGGCTTTACTTACCTTCAAGGCTGCTGGCCTTATGAGGCATTTGTACCTTCCATTATCCTTATTCGCACTTATATTAAAGAAGTCACTTATAAATCTTCTATCCCTTATTTCACCACTTATATAGGTTCCTTCAGAGAAGTAATCGGCAACGATGGTGTTTACTGGATTATTAAATATATTCTCTGGCTTATCGTATTGAAGAATTTCCCCATTATACATAAAGGCTATCCTATCTGACATGGCCAAGGCTTCCTCTTGGTCATGGGTAACTAATATGGTAGTTATCTTATATTCTTTTTGCAGGTCTAATACTAATTCCCTCATATCCTTTCTTAAATTTACATCTAGGCTTGAAAATGGCTCATCTAATAACAAGACTACAGGGTCAGCGGCCAGGGCCCTAGCTAAGGCTACTCTTTGTTTTTGACCACCTGATATCTCATCTACAAACCTATCTTCATAACCTTCTAGCTTAACCTTTTTCAGTAGTTCAATAGCCCTTTTTCTACACTCACTTTTATTAACCCCCATCATTTTAAGTGGAAAGCTTATGTTCTCAGCCAGAGTCATATGGGGAAATAGTCTAAAATCTTGAAAGACAATAACTGTCCTTCTTTTATGAGGGGGAAGTCTGTCCAATACTTTGCCACCTAAGAGGATTGAACCTTCCCTTTGCTTTATTATGCCTGCTATGGTTTTTAAGAGGGTAGACTTTCCACAGCCTGATGCACCTAGAAGGGAGATAAATTCCCCATTTTCCACTGTCAAGTTTATTGATTTTAGTATCTCCTTATTGGAAAGGCTTACAGATATGTTTCTTATTTCTAATTCCAATTATATTTCTCCTTCCTCTTTTGGAATCTCTTCATTATGGTGTTTATTATTGTGAAAACTAATAGGGTTGATATGACAAAGACTAAGGCATAGGCAGAGCCTAAGGTCCTATCTCCCTTGGCAATAAAGGGTACCATGATCATACTAAAGGTCATAACTTTTCCACCGCCTATAAGTAAGGTTACAAAATACTGGCTAAAGGAAAGAATATAGGCCATGGTAATACTGGCTATTATTCCAGGCAGCAGGAGTGGAAAGGAAATATATAAGAAAGACTTCCAGGGTGAAGCACCTAATACATAGGCCTGCTGTTCCATATCCTTTCCTATGGATTCTGTTAAATTCCTCATTATATTTATGGTATAGGGCAGGGTATAGATTAAATGGACTATGATAACACCTAAGGGGGTATTAGCCAAGGACATCTTAATAAAGACTACATGAATACCCATTGCAAATACAGTGCTTGGTACTAGGTTAGGTGCCATACTTATGAAATCTAGTATTCCCTTTCCCCAAAAATCATAGAATACTATAGCCCTTGCTGTCATTATGGCTATTATGGCAGATAATAAGGCTACAGTTAATGACAATGTAATGCTTGAAGTAAGTATAGGAAAGACCTTGCCATAGGGGGCAAAGATTTCCTTTACTCCCCTTAGGGAATAGGAGGTTGGCAGTAGGTTTGGCCATGGCCATTGGTTGGCAAAGGCCCAAAATATAATTATTACCATAGGGGCTAAGATGGCAAACAAGGCCAGATATAAAAAGATTTTCAATAGCCTATTAGAGCTAAGATCTTTCATGGTTATCACCTTTTATCTTTTTACTATTTGTAACTAAGTAATAAATACCAGCCATGATCCAGGTTATAAGTAATATCAATCCGTTCATGGCCATGGCATAGGGCCTGTGGCGGAGGTCCGGATGTATATACTCAATATGGGCTTGTACCGGTAAAGCCTTAGGAACAGTTGCTCCTAATAGAAATGGTAGGTCATAGGCTCCAAAGGAGAAAGTAAGTATTATTAAAAATGCCTTGCCTATGGCAGGCATACTTAGGGGTAGGGTTATATAAAAGAAAGATTTTAACCTTGAGGCCCCTAAGTTTTCTGCCGCTTCCCCTAAGGTCTTATTTATACTTGCCATTAAGGACAAGGAAAAGTATGCCACAAAGGGGACTTCCTTCCATAAATAACCTAATATAATCCCTATATTGTTTTTAGTATACAACAACAGGGGAAAATCGGTTTGGGCATCTATCAATCCTAGCTTATAAAAGAGCCTGGCCAGTAAACCGTTTTGAGATAGAATACTTATGGAGAACAAGGCCACTATGGTGTGGGGGATAAGTATGGCCAGTTTTATAATCTGTAGGGCCTTCCCCTCTGTATGGCCTGTATAGACCAGGGCTGCAGTTAGGATGGTCCCTAAGACTGCAGACAATATTGATGATATAAGGGATATTTGCAAAGTCAACTTTAGGGAATCTAGGAAAGTTGGACTTTTTATGACCTTGACATAGTAGTCCAAGGTAAAATCCCTCAAATCAAATGCAGGTATATAGCCAAAGCTTTGGATTATTCCGTTAACAAGTCCATATATAAAAAGAACACCCAATAATACTATGGGCATTATTAGTATATAGGGTGTTTTTTTATTCATTATTTTCACTCCTAACCATATATGAAACTATAAAACTTATTTACCAACTACTTCTTCTAGCCAGATTTCTTCAATTATTGGTACTAGGTTAGCTGGCATTTCTGGTAAACGTTTGCTAAGTAGTTGGTCTTGTGGTAAAACACCTTGACCAATATCTACCTTGTCAAATCTTGCCTTTTCTTCATCAGATAGCTTGTCATAGGCAACTACAGGTAAAGTCTTTAGGGCTTCAAATTGTTCAGCTTGGGTTTCAGCTGAGATGATTTCGTTGATAACTACCATGGCTCCAGCCTTATTGGGGGAGTTCTTAGCTATGGCAATATAGTTGGTATTACCTACTGTACCATTGTCAAATACGAAGGTCTTTACTGTATCATTGTAAATACCCTTTTCAATACCAACTGCTGCTGCATATGGACCATAGCTCATGGCCATTACCAATTCTCCATCTTGGAACATGTTATCAACTTCTCCATTAGTAGCTGGGAAGGTCTTACCTTGGTTCCATAGGTACTTGTTTAATTCTCTTAAGTATTCTAAGGCAGGCTCAATTGCCTCTCTCACCACTTCTTTGTCAGCTTCCATAGTTAAGAATTGTTCATGGCCAACTATATCATAGATTAAAGTCCTTACAAAGGCACTTCCTGTAAAATCAGGTAGGGCTGCATAGGTTACCTTGCCTTCATATTTTTTACAGAAGTCTAGGAACTCTTGAGTATTTCTTGGAGTTTCTGGAGTTACAGCACTGTCCTTTAAGAATACCAGCTGGGCCTTACCATAAGGAGCTTCATAGCCTTCGATAGGGAAGCCAAAGTCATTAAGTACTTCTTCATCTTCAGTGTCTATATATTTTTCAAAATTAGGCAGTTTGTCTGTGAAAGGACCGAATAAAAGGTCGTTTTCCTTAGCTGAATAGAAGTTTTCACCGTTTATCCAAATCATATCTATGGAGCCTTCTTCTAAACCTGCTTGTTTTTCACCTGCTAATTTGGCCAATATATTGTCTATATCCATACCAACTACTTCTAAGGTAATGTCGTATTTTTCCTTCAACTTTGGAGCTAGGCTTTCATTTAGAAACCTATTTCTATTTTCGTCTCCCCCCCAGCCATAGAAGGTAACAGTAGTTCCCTTGGCCTGCTCTAATAAAGTATCAAAACCTGCATTTGGGTCAAATTCTACAAGCTTTTCATTGGGGTTAGTTGTATTGTTTTTACTACATCCTGTAGCTAATACTGCAATTAGAATTAATAAAATCAGTAGTGTTTTTTTCTTCATATTATCCTCCTCTATTCTTTGTCTATATTTGGCAACATATAATATATCAAAATTTCTTAAATTGAGGAATTCATATTAGATAATTCAATATTTGGTTTTTAAGCTATTAACTTTATATATAATATATGGTTTTCCAATCTATCAAGGCTATTCCCATAAATTCTATATCATTATTACCCTAAAGAAAAGAAGTAAACAAATATTTAGAAATAATTGAATTAACTATAAAAATATTTAAGAAAGTTTGATAAAATAAGGTAAAGTCCTATGGATAATAGTATGAAATGGAAAATGGGAGGAGAAAGTATGGACAGGCTATCATTAGAATCAAGGATTAATGCTGAGGTTTATAATTTTAGTGGGAGAATTGGCTTGTATGCCAACGACTTTAGGGGGAATATTATTGAAATCAATTCAGAGGAAAAATTTGAAACTGCCAGCACTATAAAATCCTTTATCTTGGCAGAACTTTTTAGGCAGGTTAAGGACAAGAAGGTAGACCTAAACCAGATGATGAAATATGGTGAAGAAAATTTCGTCGTAGGCAGTGGCATACTTAGGCACTTAGATTATGGTTTAGAGATGACGGTGAAAAATATTGCTACCCTAATGATTATTATTAGCGACAATATAGCTACTAATATGATGATAGACTTACTAGGTATAGATAATATCAACAACACCTGTAATGACTTAGGCCTTAAGGACACTGTTTTACATAATAAAATAGACTTTGAAAAATATCCTAAACTAGGCACTACTACTCCAAAAGACTATGGTAGGTTGTTTGAAATGATCTACAAGGAGGAATTGTGGAGTAAGGAATTAAGCCAAGAGATGATAGAAATATTTAAGAAACAGCATTATAACACCATGTTAACTAGGAACTTACCTCAGTATTTCTTAGACTCAGAAAATACGGGGGATGAAGAACTATTCTCCATAGCTTCAAAGTCTGGCAGCATGGATGCCTGTAGAAATGATGGTGGCATAGTATATACTCCTTATGGTGGCTATGTTATAGCCTTATTTACTAAGGAGTTTGTAGACAATCTATACTATAACGACCATGAATCCTATAGGTTTGGAGGCAAGGTAAGTAGGCTGGTATTTGATCAGTACTTAGCCTTGAAGGGAAAATTTAAAAATGAATAATATAAAATAATTGAAATAGGTGGAGGCTTAGTCCTCCACCTATTCTATAATATTTGTTAATGTTCCAATTTTTTCTATATAACACTCTACTATATCACCAGACTTTAAGAACCTAGGTGGGTCAAAGCCCATGCCAACTCCAGCAGGAGTCCCTGTTAGGATTATATCTCCAGCCCTAAGGGTAAGGCCCTTAGACAGGTCTGAGATAATAGTAGGAATATCGAATATTAAGTTTCTAGTATTGGAGTCTTGCCTAACTTCACCATTTAGCCTGCAGCCTATATTTAATTCTACAGGGAAGGGAAGGGCTGACTTATGGACTATAAAGGGGCCTAGGGAGGTAGTTGTATCGAGGCTTTTTCCCTTAAACCATTGGATATGTCTTGTCTGTATGTCCCTGGCAGATATGTCGTTTCCAATGGAATAGCCAAATATGTAGTCTTCTGCTCTTTCGTAGGCTATATCCTTTCCATCCTTGCCTATGATGACTGCCAATTCTACTTCATAGTCAATTTTCTCAGTATAGCCTTTAGGTATTATGATTTTATCCATATGGCCAATGGCTGGGTCAGCTATTTTTGTAAAATATATGGGGTGTTCAGGTATGGTGGCATCTCCACTAGGTATGCTTTTTACTTCTGCTGCATGGTCTGCATAGTTCTTCCCAAGGCAGAAGACATTTCGTCTTGGGTATTTAATAGGGGCTGTAATCTTTACATCCTTTAAAGGAATGCCTTTATCCTTTATATTTTCAAGGACTTCCTTTAAATCCCCAATTAGGCTATCAGAATAAGTTCTGATGAAATCCAGTAAATTCTTAGGCACATCCTTGTTCAATTCCCTTAATAGAGTTTCCATTGGGATTACCATAAAATTTTTCTCATTTAGGATACCGTATCCTTCCTTCTCCCCTAACTCATAGGATAGAAATCTCATCTTACCATCTCCTCTTGATAATAGATTAATAATGCCATATTAATTTAATTATACCTAAATCTAACCTTTAAGCCAAAGGTTTAGAAAAGATTATACCTATGGGGAGGTTGTAATGTAACTTTTCTTCACTAATTACAGATATAATAGTAGATGAAGAAAAAATCAAAATTTGTGTAAGATATTAGAAAGTTATGAGTCTTATATATAGAGGAGGTGATTAAGTGACAGACCTGGAAGAATTATATAAGATGTATTTCAGGGATGTATATCTTTACATAAAGTCCTTATCGGGA
>JAAYFT010000184.1 GCA_012728125.1 Tissierellia bacterium
AAGATGTAAACGATTCCATAGATAATATTAGAAAAACTGCTAGCTTTGTCAGCGAGAATATTGCCAATGGGAAAATAGAGATCCTGCCCTACCATTCTCTAGGAAATTATAAGTATGATAAGCTTGGTCTTAGTAGATTTAAAAATACATTTGAAACACCTGCAAAAGAAGAAATTGCCACCATTGAAAAAATAATAGAAGAATACGGGGTAGAAATCGTAAGTTATAAATAATATAAAACTTCCCTCTTTTGTATTATTGAAGTATAAAATTTACTATCTATGGGAAAATAATACAAAAGAGGTGAAGTTTTTGTTGAGGGTACAAAGGTATGTAAATGACATAGAAAAAATAATAGAAAAACAGAAATCTATGGTAGAGAATTGGGTATTGTAGGTAAATATTTAAATCTTAATATAAAAAACAATATAAAAAATTATTTAGATATGCTTCATGAAAGAAGAGGCTTTAGTAGAGAAGAATTAGTCATAATTATTAAGGAATTTAATGAATATCTGGATTATGATATATTGGATGAATATAACGATAAGATGGATTCTTTACTCAACATGACTAGTGAAGAAGTTGACTCAAGCCTCAAAGATATCCATAGTCTAGATGAGTTTAACTAAGCAAAGGAAAAATGCAGGAAATATCCTGCATTTTAATATATTAAAGTACCGCTTTCTCCATTTAAAGCTTCTTTTGCCTTTTCCAAAGACCCTATTATGGCCTTTCTGCCTTTTTTGGATTTAACAAATTCTACTGCTGCCAATACCTTTGGAAGCATGCTTCCTGGAGCAAATTGCTTTTCTTCTATATATTTACATGCTTCATCTACTGACATCTTTTCTATATCCCTTTGGTTCTCCTTGCCAAAGTTAATGGCTACCCTATCTACTGCAGTTAGGATAAAAAGATAATCTGCATCTATTAACTCTGCCATTTTCTCACTGGCCAGGTCCTTATCTATTACTCCATCTACTCCTTCATATCCTAAGCCCTTTTTAATTACTGGTATTCCTCCACCGCCAACGGTTATTACAATATGTCCCTTTTCTATTAAGGCCTTAACTGCTTCCTTCTCTACAATATCTATGGGTTTTGGTGAAGCTACTACCCTCCTATATCCCCTGCCAGAATCCTCTATCATTTTATAGCCTTTCTCTGCTTCTAGTCTTGCTGCTTCCTCCTTAGAATAGAATCTGCCTATGGGCTTTGTGGGATTTTTGAAGGCTTCATCCTGCTCATCTACTACTACCTGGGTTATCAATGTTACCACATGCTTATCAATATTTCTTTTCCTTAGTTCCTCTAGGATCCCATTTTGAAGATGGTATCCAATATAACCTTGGCTCATGGCTACAGACTCTGGAAAAGGCATATTTACTTCTTCCATCAAGGTATTGATCATACCTACTTGTGGGCCATTTCCATGGGCTATAATGACTTCATGGCCTTTTTCCACAAGGTCCACTATTGGTTTTGCAGATTTCCTTGCAATCTTCAATTGTTCCTGCGGATTATCCCCTAAGGCATTTCCTCCTAAGGCTATTAATATTCTACTCATAGTATCCTCCAGTCCTATATTTGTAAATATTTTAACTCTTTATAAAAAAAATTGCTAGTCTAATCATATGATACTTCCATATTCTTTATGTATTGCCATATTTGCCTAAAAATAAACCTCTAGTAGGTTTTACTAGAGGTTTGGAGTTAGGTTTAACTTCTTAATATATCTGAATCCATCTTCTATGGATATAACATTTATACTCCCGTTATCTATTTTGAATTTAAAAAAGTAATCAATATTATCAAATACCCAGCATAAAGCCAATCGGATTACACAATCATGGGTGATTAATAATATATTCTCATTTACCTTAGATTTTTTTTCTAAAAATTCCACAACCCTATTATACACATCTAACAAACTCTCACCCTGGGGGATTATATAGTTTTGAGGGTTATCTAGCCAGGCCTTAGTTTCCCTAGGATAGGCTTTTAATATGTCTTCAAAGGTCTTGCCAGTAAAGATACCAAAATTGATTTCCCTAAGCCTTGCCTCCTCTGTACCTGTTAAACCTAAGGCTTCCAATGTTTCAACCGTCCTTTTCAAGGGACTATAATATACCCTATTGAAATCAATGTTTTTTAAAAGTTTCTTAGTCCCCTTTATTTGTTCTTTCCCCTTTTCTGTAAGGCCTGTATTATCTCTACTAAAGATTTTTTCTTTGTTGTCTTCTGTTTCCCCATGTCTTATCATGATTATATCCATAGCATTACACCCCAAAAGCCTAGTAAAGAAATTACATCTCCCAATTCTATGATTGCTCCGTATACGTCACCTGTTAATCCTTGAATTTTCTTATAAGAAACATACGACATGTATTCTCCAGCTAAAAGATTAATTAGTAAGGGAATTAAATATTTAAGATCTAGCAATACTAAAATGAAGCTATAGATAATTCCACTTCCTACTACCAAGTTTTTTGGATTGGCCTTGTGAAATAGGTCTCCTAAGCCTCCAGGCCTTGCGTTCTTCTTATATGATATGGTTATTGCTGCTACAATCCTACTGTTGGCAAAGGACAGGATTAAGGCCAATGGAAGATTATCAATACTATATATTAATATAAATTTAAATAGCATTACAAGAACTATACTTAGGACTCCAAAGGTACCTATTCTACTATCCTTCATGATTTCTAAGATCTTTTCCCTATCTCTATTAGACATGAAGCCATCGAAGGTATCTGAAAGGCCATCTATATGGAGTCCACCAGTTAATACTGTTGTTGTTAAAAGGCTTAAAAATGAAGCTATGAGCTTATTATAGGGAGATAGAAAATAATAAACTAGCCCTCCTAAGGCTCCTATAATTCCCCCTATTAGGGGAAGAAAAAATATACTGTACCTAATATTCCTTTCATTAAAATCTATATTTATATTTATAGGTATACGGGAGAAAAATTGTAAAGAAAGTATAAAGCCCTTTATCATTTTATCTTCACCGGTATTCCGCAACATACTAAATAGACCTCATCTGATAATGAGGCAATTTTTTGATTTACTCTTCCTTGGATATCCCTAAACACCCTAGCTACATGGTGTTCCGGTACTATGGAATATCCTACTTCATTAGTTACCAATATAAGGTTATAATCCTTCTCCCTTACCCTATTTATTAAATTTTCTATCTCTTGAATTACCTTATCCTCTATTTTGCTTTGGATTTTATAATCTATATATTCAACATCCTTAGATATATCAAACATTATATTAGAAGTAAGGACAGTAAGACAATCTAGGAGATAGTTTTTTTCCCCTCCTATTGCCTTATGGAGGTCATAATTCCCCTCATAGGTCCGCCATTGGCTAGGTCTAGATTCTTGATGAAGTTTTACCCTTTCTCTCATTTCATCATCGGTTATCTTAGATGTGGCTATGTATACTACATCTTTTCTCCCTTTATAAAGGTTTTCTGCAAATCTACTTTTTCCAGACCTTGCTCCACCTGTAACAAGTATTATCACTTGACCACCACCCTTAATCTTCTCTTATATCTACTAGGGGCGAACTGCTTAGTGAAACATCATCAAAGGTTCCCATGTTTTCTAGGGTATACATTCCAGCTTCAATGATATTAAATGCCAAAGTACAACCTGTTCCTTCCCCTAATCTCATGCCTAGGTTTAACATGGGTTTCAATTTAAGTTCATCCAGTATATATTTTGCTCCCGGCTCTCCTGATAAATGGGAAGGAATTATATATTCCTTAACTAGGGGATGTAATTTAACAGCACAATAAGCTGCAGCTGATGATATAAAGCCATCTATTATTATAGGTTTTTTGTTTTTTGCAGCAGATAAAAATAAACCACACATTCCACCTATATCAAATCCGCCTACTTTTGCAACTACGTCTATGGGATCTTCTTTATTGGGCTTATTTAATGCTATGCCCCTTCGTATGACTGCCTTTTTGTTTCTAAACTGTTCCTCAGTAAGACCTGCTCCCTTTCCACAGACCAGATCCACATCTAAGCCTGACAAAGCTGATACAACTGCTGCTGAAGTAGTTGTATTTCCTATACCAACTTCTCCTGTGCCTAGTATATCATAACCTTCACTATAAAGCTTATTCCCAATCTCAATGCCTATCTCAATTGATTTAACAGCTTCATCATAGGCCATTGCAGGTCCTTTTGTAAAGTTTTGAGTGCCCTCTTTTATTTTTTTATTTATTATTCTTGGATCTTCTATGTCTCCTATTACTCCTAAATTTACTGTAATTACATCTGTATTTGTAAATTTCCCCAAGGTTGCCACCCCTGTAATCCCTTTTGGCATACTTTCTGTTAATACCTTGGTAAATATTTGAGGGGCTGAGCTTACCCCTTCTTCTACTACTCCATTGTCTGCGCACATTACTACTATGGCCCTTTTATCAATCCTATTTATGATTTTACCAGTCATTCCTGCAATTTTTATAGTTACCTCTTCCAGGGTTCCTAAGCTTCCCATTGGTTTTAGTAAGCTGTCCCATTTATCTCTTGCTTGCTTTTTTACTTCCTCATTTGGACCTGTTATTTGTTTTAAAGTGTTTTCCAGTAGTTCCATAGCTAAACCACCTTTTCTATAGTTTTACTTGTTATCCATCTTTCTTCTCTCAATTTCTTCTCTTAACTTAGTGTTTATGTAGTCATAGCCCTTAGGCCTATGTGGCACTAAACAATTGCTACAATCCTTCACCCCATGGTAATAAATATAATTCCCTCCACATTCCTCTAATAAATACAAAGGACAATAGCAAAACATACAATTAAAGTCTTCAGTATTTTC
>JAAYFT010000185.1 GCA_012728125.1 Tissierellia bacterium
AGCAAACTCTCCTATACTATAATATTTCATTATTATCACCTCTCTATATACAATTATATCATACTTTTATAAATTGTATATAGAGTTTTGCAATTTTTTATAAAATTATTTTAGCTGTTGTTACCCTTCCCTTATTAGATTTTGATCATCTACCACTAATACTTTTATCATAATACCACCTATTTAAAAAATGGTTATTTGTCTTCTCCCTGATCCGTTAAAATAATTGGACCTTCCTTTGTAATAGCTATAGTATGCTCATATTGGGCTGATAGTTTTCCATCGACAGTTCTGGCTGTCCAGCCATTATCATCCATTTTCATATGATAGGTTCCTTCGTTGATCATTGGCTCTATGGTAATAACCATGCCTTCTGTCAATCTTATGCCCCTACCTTGAATACCATAATGGGCTACTTGTGGGTCTTCGTGCATACTTCTACCTATTCCATGGCCTACAAAGTCCCTAACTACTGAAAAGCCTTCAGCTTCTACAAAGCTTTGAATGGCATGGCCTATATCTCCTAGCCTATTGCCTACAAGAGCCTTCTCAATTCCCCTATATAGGGCTTCCTTGGTTACGTCTAACAGCTTTCTAGCCTTATCTGATATATTACCTACGGCGTAGGACCAGGCTGAATCTGCCAACCATCCATCAACGTTTACAACCATGTCTATAGTAACTATATCTCCATCCTTTAGAGGCTCTTTTCTTGGAAAGCCATGACAGATTTCATCGTTTATTGAAGCACAGATGGCATAGGGATAGCCATGATATCCCTTTTGCTCTGGATAGGCTCCCCTTTCCAATAAATATTCTTCTACAAACTTATCTATTTCCATAGTAGTTACTCCAGGTTTGATCATCTTAGCTATTTCCCTGTGTACCTCTGCCAATAGTTCTCCTGCTTTTTTCATATTCTCAATTTCTTGTTTAGTCTTTATTATTATCATTTAATCTCCCTTCCTATATATATTTCTACTATTCATCATAAGCCGGATTATTTATTATGTCTATAAATTCCTTTTGGTCATACAAATTATTAAAATCCTTATCTACCCTTATATATTTTATTATACTTGGAAATAAAGTCAAAGCTTCCTTTAAGTCTTCTATTGACTTTTCCTTTTCTCCTAGTATGGAATAACAACAAGCCCTATTATAATATAGGTCATGTCCATGGGGATTATTCTTTATTCCTTCAGTTAATACTTCAATTGCGTCTAAATATCTTTTTTCCTCAATATAGATGGCAGATATATTGAGGTATGTATTTGCATGATAGGGATTTATTTCCTTAGATTTACAGTAATATTCTAAGGCCTTGTCATTGTCTCCTAAGGCTTTATAGACAACTCCCAAGTTAAATAAGCCCTTATAATAGTTTTTCTCTATTTCTAAGGATTTTTTTATATATTTTAAAGCCTTTTCTAAATCCCCCTCTTCTTCATATAAGGACCCAATATTATTATAGGCTATATAATCATCTGGTGCTAGGTCTACCACCTTTTTATAATATTCAATGGCCTTCTGGCTATTTCCCATTTCATCATAAAGGTTTGCAGCATAATAATAGGCCCTGTCATAATCAGGATCTATTTCTATTGCCTTGTGATAATATTCTAAGGCCTTTTCTTTATTGTTTAGTCTTTCCTCCATAATAGCTATACCATAGTATGCCCCTGATTCTTTAGGGTCAAGGTCTATTATCTTTTTATATGTTTCTATGGCATATATTGGCTTATCTATTTCATCGTATATTTGAGCAATATTATATAATATGGCAATATCATCCCCAATGTCACCTTTAAACTGGATAGCCTTCTTATAGAATTCAATTGCCCTTTCCTTTTTTCCACTTAAATAGGCGTTTTCCGCCAATAAAACATAATTGTATTTTCTGTCACTGAAATTTAGTTTCTTCTTCATTAAATACACCTCATATGTTTACTATCTATAGTCTACCACAAATAGAGTAAAAAAAGCAGAGGAATTATTATTCCTCCACTTTCAATGCCCTAATGGAATTTAATATAGCTATTATAGATACTCCAACATCGGCAAATACTGCTTCCCACATGGTTGCCAATCCAAAGGCACCTAGGATAAGAACTAGGATTTTTAAACCTAAGGCTAGTATAATGTTTTGAATAACTATTTTTTTAGTATTCCTGCCTATTTTTATTCCTGTAGCAATTTTCCCTATTTCATCTGTCATTATGACTATATCAGAAGCCTCTATGGCTGCATCTGAACCTAAGCCTCCCATGGCAATGCCAATGTCAGACCTAGTCAGTACCGGTGCATCGTTTACTCCATCTCCTACATAGATGACTTTTCCTTTAGTCTCAGCCATTATTTCTTCTAGTTTACTTACTTTATCTTGTGGTAGTAGGTTGCCGTATACCTTATCCAGCTTAATTAGTTGGCCTACTTTATTTGCAGTGCTTTCATTGTCCCCTGAAAGCATTATCAAGTTATTAATTCCAAGGGACTTTAATCTACTTATATCCTCAACAATGTTATCTTTCAATTCATCGGATACTATTATTGTACCAATATGCTTGCCTTCTTTTCCTATATATACTACAGTACCTATGGAATCAGCCTCTTTAACAGGAATACTTCTTTCATCAAAGAGGGATTTGTTGCCTAATAAATAATCCATATTATCAATATTTACTTCAATTCCCTTACCAGGTATTTCCTTGTAGGACTTAATATATTCCTTCTTTATTTCCTTACCATAGGCATCTATTATTGATTTGCCTATTGGGTGGTTTGAGAAAACCTCTCCATAGGCTCCTAGTTCTAAGATTTCTTCCTGAGTATAATCTTCATAGGTTATAATCTCTGTTACTTTAAAGGTTCCCTTTGTAATGGTTCCAGTTTTATCCATTACTATGGTATCTACATCATTTAAGGCTTCTAGATAGTTTCCGCCCTTTACTAGGATTCCAGCCTTAGAAGCTCCACCTATACCACCGAAGAAGCCTAAAGGTATGGATATGACTAAGGCACATGGACAGGATATGACTAAGAATATGCAGGCCCTGTAGCCCCATTCTTTAAATCCACCGCCTAATAATAAGGGTGGGATTAAGAATATGCCTAAGGCAATAAATACTACTATTGGAGTATAGTATCTTGCAAACTTTGTAATGAACTTTTCCGTAGGTGCTTTTTTGCTGGAAGCGTTTTCTACTAGGTCTAATATTTTTGATACTGTAGATTCTTTATATCCTTTCTTAACCTCTATTCTTAATAGACCTTGTATATTTACTACACCAGATAAAACCCCATCTCCTGCTTTAACGCTTCTTGGCACCGATTCCCCTGTTATATTGGAAGTATCTAAAGAGGATTCACCTTCTACTACTATACCATCTAAAGGGATTTTTTCCCCTGGCCTAACTATTATTATATCCCCAACCTTGACTTCATTGGGGTCTACTGCTTCTATCTTGCCATCCTTCACTAGATTTGCTGAGTCAGGTCTTATATCCAGTAAGGATGATATGGATTTTCTTGAATGGTTAACAGCCATGCCTTGAAACATTTCACCAACTTGGTAAAATAACATAACCGCCACACCTTCTGGGTATTCACCTATGATAAAGGCTCCTATGGTGGCTATGGTCATTAGGAAGTTTTCATCAAAGGGATTACCTGCCAATAGGTTCCTTATGGCTATGGTGATAACCTCATGGCCTACAACTACATAGGCAAGGCCATAGACAATAAACCTTGGTAGGCCTTCTAGTTTTAACAATAATGGAAGTACAAATAATATTCCCCCAAGAATTAATTTAATGATTTGGGATTTTTCTACTTGACCATGGTGGTGATGATGGTCATGGTGGTCATGATGGTGATCTTTATCTTCATGTTGAGGTATAACTTTAACATGAGGTTCTAACCTACCTACAATGGCAGTTATTTCATTGGTTATATCTCGTGCCTTATGTTCATCTTCAACATTAACTTTAAGTTTCTTGCTTACAAAGTCTAAACTAGCCTTGTCTACTCCCTGAAGCTCATTAGTTAGTTTTTCTATTTTTGCTGCACAACCAGCACAGTTTAGTCCGTTAAGTTCAAGTACTATTTCCTTCATTTTTTGTCCCCCATTTAATTATTATATATGAACGATTGCTCATATGTTAATATTATTATATGCAATATTTTCATAACTGTCAATGAATGTCAATGAAAAAACACATAGGCAAGCCCATGTGTTAGTATAAAATATCTGCTTGTTTCTCTTTTTTCCATCTTGTAATCATAAGTATTAAACTAATAAGTATTAGTACAACATATGCTAGTTCTAAGAAGTACTTTGGATAGCTAATACTTGTCATATAGTTAATCAAATATCTTGATGCTGTTATAATTATAAAAAATCCTATTGGCAATTGGATGCCTATTACAGCTATATAGCTTTGACCTAGGCTGGAAACTAACATGGATATTAGGGTAATGGCAAGGGCCAATATGTAGGTCCCTATTACTGAAATAGTGATATAATGTATAAATGTTAAATCATACCAGGAAATAATAGTATTATATATGGAATTTATATTTTTATTAAAAAACATAGACGTATTATTTGTAGAATATATGCTGAAAAAACATATAAATTGTATAGTTACTAAGATGAAAGTAGCCAATAGACCAGCAAGTAGCTTCTTTTTAAATATCCTCCTACCTATTTTAGATGTATATTGAAGGTAGTTTATTTTATCCTTATTATCCCTTAAATATATTGGTGTAATAATAAACATTACACTTACTAGTATACTTGTAGATACAGACTTCATTAAGCTATTATAATTGAAAAATACAGCATGATTAAATACGGAAGTTTCTAAGCCTTTATCCAGTATCTCTTTGACCCTTAATTCTTGCTTTTCATTTGCTGCCTGAGCCAGCATTAGTTCTTCTCTATTTTCATAGTATTTAATGTATTCTTTCCGCCAAGGCAGTTGCCAAAAGACATCTATTCCCTTGTCAAATACCACATCATAATAGAGTTGATTCAGGTCTTCATTTTCCCGATCCATATTTATAAAGTCTTCATAATTATTAACTCCTGCTCTTTTAAAATCTTCCCTAGATTGAATATAGGCATCTGCTTCTTTTATGGCCTCCTCATATTTTATTATAAAGTCCTGAAATTCTTCTTCATCCATAAATTCCCCATAGGCTTCTTCCATTTCTACAAACATCTTGTAAATATCATATGAAGGCCTATTTATGGTGAAACTATTTATATCATATTCTGTAAATAGGAAATACATAATGATATTTATCAATATTAATAAGATAATGGTTTTTATATTAAATATCTTTTTTAATTCATGTGCAAGAATCCTCATTTAGTTCACTCCCTATATATCCTGTCTTTTAAATCTTTTTATTGATAATATACTAAGGACCCATATCATTAAAGCCCAAATAACAAGTGTAACAATTTCATGATATTTAAAGGTGGCAAATGCACCACCTTCCATAAACCATACATGGGGGTTCAGAATTAAGAAGTATGGAGTAAATGCCCCAATAAAAATAGTATTGCTGCTATTTGGTGCCAGCCTTGGAAGGATTAAAAAGAGGCCAAATATTATGGCAAAGACAAAGAAGGCAAAATATGTGTTTTTTATGGCCCTTGCAATTATAAAAATAATCCCGTTAAAAAGTAGTGTAATTGAGTAAACTAGGCCTATTGTGAAAAATAAAAACTGCACAAATGACATCTTCCACCAGGACAGGTATGGAAAATTATGATCAGTATTGAAGTAACTGCTTATGGGAACCTTCCATAGGCCTGAATAGTCAAATATTATAAAATACAAGGCCAAAGTAACTAGTAAGATAATTGTAGTTACTACTAAGCTGGAAAATATGGACACATATAGTTTATCTAGGATTAAATCCCTACCCCTTTTTGTTGTATAGGTTATGGCTTCAGTCTTGTTATCGAATTCATAATTTACAATATAAGCTGTTATAAGAACTACCAAGATGATTATTTCAAATATGATTATCTTAAATAAGCTTTTAAATAATATGGAATGGAGCCTATAAACTTTTCCCAGGAAAAATAAATTTTTATGCTCCTTGTTATTAACCAATTGTTGAAATCTTTCACTAAAGGCTTTATACTGGTTTCTTACTGTCTCTGCTGCCTTATCTATAAGCTGAAATTTATTAATTTCACTTTCAGCCCTCTCCATAATATCAAGGCTTGAATAAACTTCATCTATTTCCTCAATGGTATTGTAATAGGCCTCCATAATCCCTAGTTCCATGATAAGGCCTAATTCTTCTCTGTCATAAATATCCTCAAGACCATATTTGTAGTCGGCGAAAAATTCAGCCATACTATTATAGTTTTTTGATGTTTTTTCTTTGGTAATCTTGTTTAGGCTTACAAGCTGTTCTTCATAATAAAGTCTATATTTCTCTAGCATCTCATCATCTATTTCATAGCCAAACCTATCTACTAGCCTAGTTAAGACCCTTAGTTCCTCTCTAAAATATGAGTTTTGGAATATAAAAATGGAATTATAGACTATAAATAATACTAAAAGACCTATTATAATTGGAGAGGTTACAATCTTTTTGAATTCCTTAATCCTTATATCCATAGCCACTACCCTTCTTTTATTACCTCGTCTTTATAGACATACAAGAATACATCTTCTATGTTTGGACTTACTGACTCCCAAGAGTCATCCAGCTTATTCTCAGATATAAACCTAATTTTCATCTTGTCTCCTTCTTGTTTTTCTGATAAGGAGAAATAATGATTTCTAAATCTATTAGCTTGGGCATAGTCAATGCTAGTTTCATAGACCATTCCTTCTAGTGTTTTACATATGCTGTTGATACTATCCTTGTATAATACTTTCTTATCCTTTATCATAATTATTTCATTGGCTATTGACTCTATGTCAGATACTATATGGGTAGAAAGTATAACTATCTTGTCCCTAGACAGTTCTGCCAGTAAATTTCTAAACCTTACCCTTTCTTTTGGGTCTAGTCCTGCTGTAGGTTCATCTAGTATGAGGATCTTAGGATCATTTAGCATAGCTTGGGCTATGCCTACTCTTTGAACCATACCACCTGAATACTTTTTCATCTTTTTATCTGCTACATTTGCAAGTCCTACTAATTCTAGAAGCTCATTTATCCTCACTTTGGCCAGGTTCCTTTCCAATCCTTTTAAAGCTGCTAGATAATTAAGGAATTGCCTGGCACTATAGTTTTTATAATAGCCAAACTCCTGGGGCAAATAGCCTAATATGTCCCTATAACCATCTCCCATGTGGAAGATATTGGTTCCATTGTAGAGTATCTCTCCCTCATTGGGGAAAAGCAAGGTAGTCAACATCTTGATTAATGTGGTCTTGCCTGCTCCATTTGGTGCCAGTAGGCCATATACCCCATTTGAAAACTCAATATCTATGTTTTCTAATACGGAGAGTTTCCCATAGCTTTTACTTACATTGGTCACTATTAACATCTAAATCATCCCTTCCCTTTGCCTAAGTATTGTAAGTTTTTTCAGGTTCTTTGCGTAAACAAATGTGGAAACAACAGTTACTATTAACCAAGTATATATGGAAATATTGCTTACTAATTCAATATAATAATCTACGTTAAACACGTATAAGAAAAAATTTGCCCCTAGCCAGCCAAATATTGAAAAATACCTAGTTAATCTATTCTTAAACCTAGTCAATATAAATAGGAAGATTGAAGAAAAGAGGAATAGTGATGCTATTGAGATAATAAAGGCCTTTATAAAATCTAAGCTGTCAAAATAATAAGTAGCTACAAATACAATAAAAAAGTTAAAAAGGATACATATAATGCTGAATACAAGCATTCTAAAGGCTGCGATTTGGTATAAATCATACTTACAGGTCATTTCAACTTCATAGGTCTTATTCTGCTTTACATTTATAAAAGCATAAATTGCCATGGCTAAATATAATATGGGAGAAGTAGTAAA
>JAAYFT010000186.1 GCA_012728125.1 Tissierellia bacterium
ATGGAATACAAGGAAAAACAACTAAGTTTAAATGGTTCTAAGGATAAAATTTCCTGTGAATTTGCATCTGTTTAAAAAGATTATTTTTTGGTTCTGTGAAGGGCGAGCGATAGCGAGTTCATTTACACTTGACTGGACCAAATAAATAATCTTATAATTGCAAACAAATTCATGGGGATTTATATAAATTGTTCGGTAAAAATATGTCCAAAAAAGTGTTGACATATCAATATACATAGGGAACTAATTTTAGAACTCGATAGTTCAGGAACTATTACAAATATATCACCTAATTGTAGCAATATTCTAGGATATGATGTCGATGAAATAGTTGGGCTTAACATATCTGATTTAATTGTAGATGGTAGTATCCAGCTTGAAGAGCCTAAGGAAGAAAACTTTGAAATTACTTTAAGGAGTAAAAGTGGAGAAATTAAATCTTTTGATGGGGTTATAAGTATAGATTTAAACCATAATCAAGAAGTAAATGGTGCATTAATTTCTTTGATAGATTTAGACAGGCTGAAAAGCTATAGAATGGAGGATAGAAAACTATTAGATATTCTGGAGCTGTCTAAGGATATTATATATATGGTTCAGCTAAAACCAGAGGTAAAGATGTTATACATGAACTCTGCAGTTGAAGAAATTATAGGGATAGAACTTGAAAAACATTATAAGGATCCCATGATTCCACTAAGGTGTACTCATCCACATGATGTGAAATGGTTCATAAAGAAAATAAATGATGAAATGGATTACACAAATCCTATACATGTAAGGTTTAAGAATATTCACGGTGAATATATCTGGTTAGAGGAATCTATTATTCCAATTTATAATGAGAAAAGAGAGTTAGTTGGCCTAGTAGGTTATTGTAGAAATATTCAAGCCAGAAAGGAATTGGAAGAAAAGTTAAAGAAGATAGGTTATTATGATTGTTTAACAGGAATTAGAAATAGGACATACTTTCAAAACGAATTAGATAACCTACACTTCAAAGTTAATAAAGAAATAGGAATTATCATATGTGACTTAGATAACTTGAAGGAAGTAAATGATAACTTTGGTCATCTTAGGGGAGATAATTTATTAAAGAGCTTTGGGCAAATTTTAGATGAATTTACTTCTGAAAATATTTTAACTGCAAGAATTGGTGGAGATGAGTTTGCCATACTGATAAAAGGAGAATCTTACGAGTTTGTTGAGGACACTTATTATAAATTACTTAAATCAATTGAAAATTATAATAATGATGTAGACCTGCCAATAAAGGTTTCCATAGGTTTTGCTTACTCAGATACATCAATAGGCAATACTCGAAAGGTATATAATGAGGCAGATAAAAAAATGTATCAAAACAAATTAGCTAATAAAGAGGGTATAGAGGATTGGTAGGAGAAATGGCAGGAGGAAATCCAAGGGATTTCCTCCTTTCTTTTAAAGAGCTTTATTTTATAAACTGGCCAGTTCTACCCATTTTATATGCAAGTTTAATTATCTCCTCTTCCTCTTTACTCATTTTCCTTCCAAACATTTTATTAAACTGATTAATAAGCCCTTCATAGTCGATTTTTTCTTTTCTTTTTATAGGTCTTGGCTTTATATAATAGGGATCATATTCCTTTGCCTTAATAGAGGGACTATATACCTTTTTAAATATTTCAGCAGCATAATAAGCATCATATAAGGCATTATGAAATCCATATGGTATAGAAATTCCTAAACTTTCTACAGCAGATTGAAGGCTTAATAACTTTTTGCTACTTAATCCAAAATATGTGGATACATAAGGTTGTATGTTTATATATAGCTTAGATAAGGACTTAGTATCCAGTTTGTAATAATGAGTGCTTTTAAAAAGTTCCACTATATCAGACATTCCCCAGGTGCAAAATATATACTTCTTATTGCCAATAAACTTAATAAAATCCTTATAAACATCTGGGAATAGCTTTTCTCTGTTCAACTGCCTTGTAGTTATTTTAGTTAATTTAGTTATAAAAGGACTTACCCTTGTATAGATATCTGGCTTTACATAGGAATTGAAAGTATCTATGGTGTTTAGATTAGAGTCTAGCTTTATAGCACCGATTTGAATTATTTCAAAGGGATATTTACCCTTGCTTCTTGAACGATTTTTAGATAGGGGAATATCCTGATTAAGTTCTAGATCAAAAACAATATATTGCATATAAAACTCCTCTGTAATCTTATATATTATTTTTGTTAATGTAAAAGCTTTAATTATTTTATCCTTTAAACTATATTTTATGATTCAAAACTATTAACCATTATGGAATTAATGAAACTGCTGCAGGATGTCTTATATTTCCTTATGAATCAGCTTAGCTGCATATGGTAGAATATAACTAAAAAATCATGTATAATTGTCAATAAGGGACTGTTAGGAAGTATTTGGTATAGGGGTGGAGCTATGGAGGGTTGGTAGGAGAAATCTTAGGAGGGAATCTAAGATTTCTCCTACTTTTTATACTCTTATCTTCTACTGCCTACTAACTAATCTTCAAAGTTCATATTTTCATCATCGTCTACAAAACAACCACATCCACCAATATCTAATAAATCTTCTATACTCAGCTGAACATGCTGACTTTCTAGTTCTTCTCTTAATTTTTTTAAGGTTATATTGTATTTTTGTCTATTTTTAGTCCTTCTCAAAATAGAAATATCATCCCTACCTAAGTATTCTCTTAATTCCTGCTCTTTATCTTCATGAAATTTATATAAGTCAGGTTTTGTTTCAAGCAAATGCTTAAAATGCCCAATGCCAGCCCTAAAGCAAAATCCACCACAATTGTTATGGGCAAATCCTAGCTTGTATAATTCTGGAACTTTAATACCCTCTTCCTTTTCTAATTTACTTAACATGTCTTTTTTTGTTAAGTAGGGTGGTTGACATAGAGGAAATTCAACCTTATAAGGGGCCCAGTGCTTAATAGGTGCAGCTGTTCTATGCTGCTCAGTCCAGTCTATACCCAGGTATAAAATACACTCATCTGCTTTAAAGTGTTCTTCTATGTATTTTCTGGCTACTTTTTGCTTTAAAATATGAGAGCATGGAGCTATTCTACTATTAGGTAAAAACTTAACATCAAAAGCAACCTCCCAGGGGGTCCTTCCATCAGCTATCTTAACAAGCTCTACATCAAGCTTCTTAGATGCATCATCCAAAAATCTATATAAATCATCATCTTCCATTTTAGTATCGGTAAATAATAATATTACATTGCTTTTACCATGCTTTTCCACAACCCTTTTAGCAGCATAATAACTTCCTATTCCTCCTGAGAAAAATACTATATGTTTCATTTACAATATCCTCCTTTTATAAATACATGTGTACCCTTTTTCAAAGGAAGTATTCAGATTATGGGAATTTTAAAAATATTATCTTTATGTTATAATTGTTATAGCCAATTAACTAGAATAGAGGGATATTATGTCAGAAAAAAAATACAATAAAAAAACTGCTTATGATATAAATGAAAATATAAGTGGTGAAGTATATTCGGATATTTCTATAGAAGATACCTTATGGTATGTATGTGAAAAATGTAAAAAGAGAGTTGAAGATGAAATATGTCCTTATTGTGGCAGGGAAACTAAATTAGAAATTCCAAGGGGAGATTATTGGTATTGGTGTAATAACTGCAATAAGGAAGTCGTAGGCAAAAATTGTCCAGATTGTGGAGAAGAAACACAATTAGACACTCCGGCAGAAGTATATTGGTGTCCTGATTGTAAAGTCCCTATAATTAAAGAAATTGATTCCCTTAATATAGATGAATGTCCATTATGTCATGGCAAAACCTATTATCTTAGTCGTGATTTAAGGCCGGTTTTTCCTGAGGAAAGAATCCTTATAGAGGTATTAAAAGCCAAGGCCTTTTCATATAAGGATTCATCTGTTTGGAGTATAGCAAACAGGTATTATATTGATGGGAAAAGCCATAGCCTATCATTTAAAAAATTAATGGATGAAGATACAGATAAATTATTAGATGTCTTATACAAATATAAAGATGAAAATCAAAGGACCTATGAGGAATTTAACAAATACATAGATAAGTTTATAGAAGCCAACAGAGATAGGCTAAACTATCTAAAGGATGAAGCCCATAGCTTCATAAGAAAAGCTAGGAAGAACTATGATATTAGTCAAATTATGGTATCATTTTCTGGTGGAAAAGACTCAACAGTAACTTCAGATTTGGTTATTAAAGCTTTAAGCAATCCAGAAATCGTTCATATATTTGGGGATACAACTTTAGAATTCCCAACAACCTATGAATATGAAAAGAGATTTAGGGCTTCTAATCCATTTGTAATAATGAAGCAAGCAAAAAATAAAGAAAAAGATTTCTATGAAGTTTGTGATGAAATAGGACCTCCAAGTAGGGTTATGAGATGGTGCTGTACCATGTTTAAAACAGGTCCAATAAATAGGCGGATTAATGCAATATTTAAGGATAAGCCTATTTTAACTTTTTATGGTATTAGAAAATTTGAATCTGTAAGCAGAAGTAAATATAAAAGAATATACGATAGTCCAAAAATATTGAAACAGAAGGTAGCATCACCTATTTTTAATTGGAAGGATATTGATATTTGGTTATATATATTAGCTGAAGGAATAGATTTCAATGATGCCTACCGCTATGGATATGATAGGGTTGGCTGCTGGTGTTGTCCAAACAATAGTGATAGGTCACAATTTCTGTCAAAAATCTATATGAAGGATGAATCCCAAAAATGGAGGGGTTACCTTATTGAATTTGCTAAGCAAATAGGCAAGCTAGATGCTGAAAACTATGTAGATAGTGGGAACTGGAAGGCAAGACAAGGTGGCTACGGTATCAAAGCAGCTAAAGATGTAAAATTAATTTCTGAAAATTGTACTTCTGAAGAAAATTCAATAATATATAAAATAAATTCACCAGTAAGAGAGGATTTTTACAATTTATTCATTCCCTTTGGCAAAGTATCAAAGGAGTTGGGAAGTAAGATTTTAAATGAAGTTTTGGTTTTAGATAGAAGAACTGGAATCCCTATTATATCTATTCAACCAAAAGAAAATAACTATGAATATTCGGTTAAGATAAAGACAATTAATGTAAAGAACCATGATGATTTACAGAGAATGGTTGGATACCAAATAAGAAAGTATAATTCTTGTAGAAGATGTCTTGGCTGTGAAACAGTATGTAAGTTTGGAGCTATTAAGGTTACTAGTGAAGGATATAAAATAGATGAAAAGAAGTGTAAGGGTTGTAAAGCGTGCGTAACAAATAAACATCTTAATTATGGGTGTTTAATGGGCAAATACTTATTTACAGCTTCTAGTTCTGAGGAGGATTAATTATGAAGTTTCGTGGACATGAGTCCTTTTTTATTAGAAAAGGGTGGTTACATAAAGGATTAAAGCATGTTAGGAATGATGATCGAATTTTTATTGCTAAAGACAGAAATCCAACTCAAGTTTTAGGGATTGGTACAAATATGGTTAAATCCCTACGGTATTGGATGCAAGCTGTAGGCTTAGCTGAAGAATTAAGAGAAAACAATGTAACTGTCCAAAGACTTACTAATTTTGCAAATATAGTTTGGGAATATGATAAGTATTTAGAGGAAGAAGGAACTATTTGGCTAATTCATTATAATTTAGCTACTAATAATGACTTAGCAACAACATGGTACTGGTTTTACAACGAATTTAATGTAAAAGAGTTTACAAAGGATGATTTTGTAAATTCTTTAAACGGCTATGTAAGATATAACCTAGAAGGGCAAGTTGCACTATCATCCTTAGAAGATGATTTTGCATGTTTAATTAATACTTATATACCTAGAAGGAAAACACATCCTGAAAGAGTTTCTCCTGAAAATACTATTGATAGTCCCTTAGGAGTTTTAGGACTTATTGATATTATTGACTCTAAGGCGAAAATCTATAGAAAGATAAACTTAAAAAAGGATTCAATTGACCCATTAATATTATTGGCAGTTATTGTAGACCAGTACAACAAAAATGGAGCTTCCATGAGTAGAGAAATAAAGATATCTAGTTTATTAAATGATCCATGTAATATTGGGAAAGTTTTTCTACTTGATTTAAATACTATAAATTACTATCTAGATATATTACAAGAAATGGGATTAATCAAAGTTATACGTACTGCTGGATTAGATGTAGTGAAGCTAACAACAGACCTAAGCTATGATGAGCTACTAATTGAGTATTATAAAGGATTAAATACGGTAGGATTGAGGGGAGAAAATGATTAGTACAGAGTATAGATTATCAAACTTTATAAAGCCTGTAGAGAGTTTTCAGTATGCCATTAACTTAAAATATGATATTAAGAGTATTGATAAAGTAAAAAACTATATAGCTACTACAAGTGCTATTGACGTTATAGAGGATATTCTACTTAGCGTAAATCCCAATTCAAATGATAGAGCTAGAATCCTAATTGGTCCTTATGGTAAAGGTAAATCACATTTAGTATTAGTTATGGTTGCCTTACTTTACTATAAGGACAAAAAAATATTTGAGAATTTACTTAATAAAATTAAAGAGTATAAGCCTGACTTGTATGATTTGGCTATTTCAATCTTAGAATCTAAAGAAAAGATGCTACCTGTTATTGTATCTGGAACTAGCTTAGATGTAGCCCAATCCTTATTAGTGGGTTTAAAAGCAGCATTAGAAGAAGAAGGGTTAGACGATATAATGCCTAACACATACTTCAATGCTGCAATAGATATGATAAAACTCTGGGAAAGTGATTATAGGGATACATTCAAAAAGTTTATAGAATTAATAGATGTCCCAAATAAGGAGTTTATTTATCAATTAAGCATATATAATCAAGGGACATATGATCGTTTTGTAGAAATTTATCCCCAATTAACCTCCGGAAGCGAATTTAACCCTATGCAAGGAATTGATGTTGTTGATTTATTTGAGGATGTTGCAAACAAAATTACTAAGAGGGGTTATAAGGGATTATTTATTGTTTATGATGAATTTAGCAAATTCCTTGAAGGAAGTATCCATAAGAATTCTTCCATGGATATTAAATTATTACAGGACTTGGCAGAAAAATGTAATAGGAGCAAGGAAGAACAGCTCCATATACTGCTGATATCACATAAGAGCATTGGAAATTATGTAGATAAACTACCTAAGGAAAAGATAGATGCATGGAAAGCAGTTGAAAACAGGTTCAAAAGTGTAGAAATAAACTACCTAGAAAGTCAAACTTATGAAATAATGTCCCAAGTTATTTTGAAAGACAAAGAGGCTTGGGAAGATTATAAAGAAGAATATAGGAAAGAGTTTAAGCAATTAGCATTGGATATCAGTCGCAGTGGGATTTTTGATGGGATTAACTCCTTAGAAGAGCATGTTATATATGGAAACTTTCCATTACATCCAATAACTACCTATATACTCCCAAAAATTTCAGAGAAGGTTGCTCAAAATGAAAGGACCATATTTACCTTCTTATCTTCAAGTGAGCTAAATACCTTAGAGCATTTTATTAGGAATAATAGCAGAGAATTTAGCTTGATGACAGCAGATTATATATATGATTACTTTGAAAACTTATTTAAGAAGGAAAACTATAATTCTGAAATATATCAAATTTGGAGACAGACAAGAAATGCACTTGATAAGCTAGATGATAATGCAACAATTGAACATGCCATAATAAAAACAATTGCTTTAATCAATATATTAGGTGAAAACCAAAAATTAAGGCCAACAATAGAACTACTTAAGATGATATATATTGGGGAATATGCTAGTGAAACTATAGATGATGCAATTAATAGGCTTTTGGATAAAAAAGTTCTTTATTTTGTTAAAAGTAAAGGATACTTGAAGCTTATAGAAGCCACTGACGTAGATATAAATGCCCTAATAAATGATGAGCTTGTTAAAAGACAGAACTTATTTAGTAGTAAAAAAACATTAAACCACTTGCTTGATGATAAATATCTATATCCTAACAGGTACAATAGCGACTATGAAATAATTAGATATTTTGATGTAGAGTTTATTACTTTTGAGGAATTAAAGACAACCAGGAATTGGGATAAGAAAATAGAGGACAAAAGCTCAGACGGTACCTTATATGCTGTAATGCTAGAATCAATAGAGGAATATAAGGGTAGCATAGAAATCATTAAGGAAATTAATCATAAGAGGATAATTTTTATACTACCTAAAAAACTTGTTAATATAGATGATTTGCTAAGAAGATACGATGCCATTGAATTTTTAATAGGGAAAAATCAACATGAAGGACAAGACCCTTTGCTTCATGAAGAGCTATTAGTATACTTAGATGATATAAAACTACAAATACAAGACTATATAGATATGTTCTTAAAACCAGAAAAGGGTGAAGCTAAATATTTCTACTTAGGAAATGAACAAAAAATTAACAGGAAAGCAGCTTTATCCCATTTATTATCTAGTATTTGTGAAGAGGTGTTCTATAAGACACCAATAATCATAAATGAGCTAATTAATTGTAATGAACCAACAACCGTTGCAATAAGCAATAGGCGCAAGGTTCTTGATGGCCTACTAAAGGATAAATTAGTACCTAGATTAGGCCTTACTGGTTATGGACTAGATGTAAGTATTATGCAAGCAACACTAAATGCTACAGAAATATTAATTGATAATGATGATGAAGTATATATACGTACTGAAGGCTTAGAAGATAAGATACAAAATGTTCTCAATATAATTGATGAATTTATTCTTAGCACATCTAAAAATGGCCCTCAACCATTTAGTGTCTTGTATGAAAAGTTAACTAGGCCGGAACATGGTATTGGCTTAAAAAAGGGAGTAATACCAATCTATATAGCTGTGATTTTAAGGAAGTATAAACATCATTCAATTATACTAAGAAATGGACAGGAAATTGAATGTAGGCCACAATTACTAGATGATATTAATGAAAGGCCATCAGACTATGAGATATATTTGGAAGATTGGAATGCAGACAAGGAAAGATATATTAAATATTTAGAAAGCATTTTCGAAGCTGATGCAAGGGACAAGGAATACAACTCATTTAAGTATGTTTTCAATGCAATTCATCGTTGGTTTTTATCGTTGCCAAACTATACTAAGGAATATTCACAAGCTTATCTTGGACAAGGAGAATTCAAAAAAGTAAGCAAAGAGATAATTATGCTTAGAAATAATCTAAGGGGCTTAAAGATTAATGCTAGAGAATTTATCTTTGAAAAATTAATCAAAATATTAGGCCATGATGATATAAATGACAGCCTCTTAGCAGATATAAAAAGGGTTAAAGAAGAATTGGACCTTGCAAAAATAAACTTAATCAAGTCTTTAGTAGAAGATATTAAAGCCTTATTTTCAACAAAAGACAATTTGAATCAGTCACTTTCATCAATAATGAAGGACTGGTACTCCACCTTAGAAGAGGATACAAAAATAAATCTTTTTAGTAATGGTGAAGAAAGATTCATTAAGGAAGTAGAATTGTTAACAAATGATTATTATTCCTTCATTGAAAAAGTAGCTGTTATTGTTACTGGACTAAGAATTGATGATTGGAATGATGATACAGTTACTGTTTTCATCAATAGGATTCACCAATTTAAAGAAACAATCGAAGGATTTAATAATAAGACAACTGAAAACGGTAATACAGATATGGGATATTATAGAATAACATATTTTGCTGATGAAAAAGAAGTTACAAAGTCATTTGAGAAAAAGGAAAGTCTTTCACAAAAAGCTATGTATCTATATAACGAATTAGAAAGTCTAATGGAGGATTACAGTACTGTTGATATAAATGAAAAAAGGCAAGTATTATTAGAAATATTTCGGAAAATTTAATAGATTATGATACTAAGTTGATTGATATTAGAATAGGGGGTGCTAAGGTGTCAAAAATGATTTACTTTGACAATGCGGCTACCACATTTCCCAAGCCAGATATCGTTTATGAAAATATGGATATATTTTATAGGACTAATGGGGTTAATGTAGGAAGAGGGCAGTATGATTTAGCAAGTAAGGCAAGTAATCTTGTTCAAAATACTAGAGACTTGATATGCCAACTATTTAATTGTTCCTTTGATCAAAGAGTTGTTTTTACAAGCACAGCAACTGAAGCCATTAATATAGTATTACAAGGAATGAATTGGCAGGGCAATGAAAATGTTTATATTACACACTTTGAACATAATGGAGTGCTAAGATGCCTAAATATGCTGAAAAAGAGATACGATCTAAATATCCATTATATAGATTTGGATCCAAGGAGCCTTGAATATGATTTAGATAAAATTCAAATACAATTTCAGGAGAACAAGCCTAATGTAGTAATTGCAAATCATGCAAGTAATGTTTGTGGCCTAATAACACCAGTAGAAGAAATATCCAGAATGGCTAAAGACTATAATGCTGAAGTAGTGATTGATTGTTGTCAAACGGCCGGCTTATTAGATATTGACCTAAAGCTTATAGAGGCAGACTATCTTATTTTTTCTGGCCATAAGACCTTATATGGGCCCTTTGGCATAGCAGGCTTCATAATTAAGGAAAACTCAAAGTTAAAACCCCTTATATATGGTGGAACAGGGATAGACTCAGGAAACCTAGAACTGCCCTCTACAATCCCTGACAAATTTGAAGTTGGAAGCCAAAATATATATGCAATTTCCGGCCTAAACACTTCAATTAAATGGATACTGGATAATGGGGTTGAAAATATTCAGGAGAAAGAACGTAACTTGACCAAATCTTTAATTGCCGTATTACAAAAATTTGATACAAAAATATATTTATCTAAGAATATTGATAACCATATAGGCGTGATATCCTGTAATTTTAAAGGTATCCCGGCAGATAGGATAGGGGACCTATTAAATCAGCATAATATAGCAGTACGTACAGGATTACATTGTGCACCTGATGCACATAGACTTTTAGGAACATATCCTGCAGGTACTGTGCGCTTTAGCCTAGGTTACTTTAATAATATAAGTGATATTATTGCACTGGAGGAAGTTTTAGAATCATTATTGTTGTATTGACTAGCTGTAGGGTAGGTGAAAAGACCTTGAGTTTTAGAGATATTGAAATAAAAACAGAATACAGATCTTTTAGGGATGATATAGTAAGGGACTTTTATATACCTTTACTTAAGCATTCCTGCAAATACCAAAGGGCAGTTGGATTTTTCTCTTCAACTGCACTGATTGAGATTTCAGAAGGTATTTGTGAACTAGTGAAAAATGGTGGGAGCATTGAGCTTATTGCCTCTCCTAAACTTTCGGAAGAGGATATTGAAGCAATAGAAAAAGGCATTAAGCTTAGGGAAGAAGTGATTGAAGATAGAATAAATACATCAATTTTTGAACCTAAAAATGAATATGAAGAGGAAAGGTTAAATTTATTAGTAAATTTAATAGCTAATAATATTCTAGAAATAAAAATAGCTGTAATAGATAAAGATAATTCAATTGGTATGTTTCATGAAAAATTAGGTTTACTATATGATAATGATGGCAATGTCATTGCATTTTCTGGTTCCATGAATGAAAGTACAATGGCTTTTGCACATAATTATGAATCTATTGATGTTTTTAAATCTTGGGAGTTTGATAAATTAAGAGTAGAGAGTAAGATTAAAGCATTTGAAGCTATCTGGGAAGATGAGGAGCCTAACATTAGGACCCTTGACTTTCCAGAGGCTTCAAGGCAAAAGCTTTTTAAATATAGGAAGAATGATATTATAGATTTAGACCTTGATAAGAAAGCTTTCTGTAAAGAGGATATTCCTGAATCAAGTATTATAATGCCTCCAAAAAAGCTAAAACCTGAGCTGCCATCAAATATCTCTCTAAGGGATTACCAGGTAGAAGCTATTGATGAATGGCAGAAAAGAAATTTTGTTGGTATATTTGATATGGCTACAGGTACTGGTAAAACAATTACAGGATTATCAGCAGTTGTTAGATTGTATGAGAGCCTTAAAAGTGGACTAGCTATATTTATAGTTTGTCCATACCAACATTTAGTTAATCAATGGGTTGAAGATATTGAGAACTTTGGAATGAAGCCTATAATCTGCCACTCTGCATCTACTCAAAGAAACTGGAAATCCAGATTAAGTGATGCTTGTTTGTCATTAGAATTAGGCATTGAGGATCATTTCTGTGCTATTTTTACTAATGCCACATATGCATCCTCATATGTGCAAGATACAATAAAACCCATTTTAAAAAAGTCTCTAATTTTAGTTGATGAAGCACATAATTTTGGGGCAGAAAACTTATCAAAGTTCCTAAATAAAGATATACCTTATCGCCTGGCCCTATCTGCAACTATAGAAAGATATGGAGATGAGGAAGGGACAGAGAAGCTATTTAATTATTTTGGAGATAAGTGTATTGAATATACATTAGAAGAAGCTATCAGAAATGACATGCTAACAAGATACTATTATTATCCAATTCCTGTTTCCTTTCAGGAGGAAGAATTATCAGAATACGTAGAAATTTCCAAAAAGATAGCTAAGACTTTTGCAATAAATAAAAAGAAAAAATTAAGCGAACATACAAAGATGTTGCTAATTAAAAGGGCTAGGATGGTAGCTGCTGCATCAGAAAAAGTTTCTGCTTTATGTAATGAGATGCTGAATCATAAAGATGATGCACATATGTTGGTTTATTGTGGTGCTACAACAATGAGAGATGAAGGCTATATGGAAGGGGTAGCACCTGAGGAAGAAAAAAGACAAATTGACTTAGTTGCAGAAAAACTAGGTAATGAACTAGGCATGAAGGTTGCAAAATTCACATCAGAAGAAAATGCAGAGGAGAGGGAGATTCTTAAAAAAGAATTTGATGAAGGGGAGAGTCTGCAGGTATTAATTGCAATTAGATGCCTTGATGAGGGTGTTAACATCCCAAATATAAGAAAGGCCTTTATATTAGCAAGCAGTACCAATCCAAAAGAATATATACAAAGGAGAGGAAGGGTCCTAAGAAAGGCTAAGGGGAAAGAATATGCAGCAATTTATGATTTTATAATGGTTCCTATACCCTTAGAAGACTTAGTACTGTACGATGATGATGTTATAAAAAGCACACAATCCCTAGTAAGAAAAGAAATTGAGAGAATGAAAGATTTTGCTAATTTAGCTGAAAATCCATCAGTAGCTGATGATTTAATCTTTCAACTAGCCAACTCTTACAATATAGATTTAACAAAGGAGGTTGACGAATTTGACTACTAACAATCAATTGGATGAGAGAAAGCTTAAAAAGATGAAATATTTAATACTAAAACTTGAAGACGAAAATAGTAAAACAAAAAAATATAATTATGGGCAAATGGTTGAAAAAATAAAGAATATAATTATTGATACTCTTAAGGAAAGAAATTTTTGATTGGAGGGTTAATAGTGATTGTAAAATCTTTAGCATATAAGAACTTTCGTCAATTTAAAGGTGAAGGCAAAATTGAATTTTCTACTGACAAGGTAAAGAATGTAACCATAATCTTAGGTGACAATACCTATGGTAAGACAACCCTATTACAAATGTTTAATTGGTGCTTTTATGATAAGGCAATATTTAACGAAAATCCTGACTTTCTGCTAAATTTAGAAGTTTCTAATGCTATGTTTAATGGAGATACAGAGGAGGTATATATTCAAATTGTTCTTGAACACGACAATAAGGAATATACAATCTATAGGAAACAAGAATATATAATGGTGAATGGAAGTGTTAGAGGTAAGCCATCCCAACTAAAGATTGAGTTTAAAGACTTATCTACTGGTATTACATCCCATATTCATAGGGAAAGGGATATGATAAGCCTTATTAATACTATCTTACCATATGATCTATCTGGTTATTTTTTCTTTGATACAGAGCGTGTACAAAATATCAGTTTTAGAAAGGACTTGGCTGATGCAGTAAAGGGACTTTTAGGATTAGATGTACTGGACAATACAATAAAGCATTTAGGAAAAAGAGAAGCCAAGACTACAGTTATAGGCTCATTTTATGCTGATTTAAACTTAGAACAAGATGCCCAGGCTCAAGAAGCCTTGAGACTAATTCAACAAAATGAAGAAGCCTTAACAATAATAGAAAGGCAAAAATCACAATATGAGGATGAAATTGGAAAATATGAAAATAGAAAGCTAGAGTTAGAAGAGAGAATTAGGCGAAATGAAGCCACAACAAAATTACAGGAACAAAAGGATAAACTAGTGAAGGATTTAGAATCAGAATATAAGGCCTTAGAAAGAGCTTATAATGGTTATAGGAAAGAATTTGCTGATAATTCGGTACATTTTTTCTCTCAACCTCTATTGGAACAAGCCTCTGAACTATTAAGTGCTGCTAAAGTAGATGATAAGGGAATTAAAGATGTTACTGCAGAATCAATAAAAGATATTATTAAACGTGGAAGGTGCCTATGTGGTACAGAAATAAAAGAAGGAAATGAATATTTTAACAACCTGATAGAAGCATTAAAGTTTGTACCTCCTGAATCCATTGGCACAACCATTAGAAACTTTAAGAATGATATTATAAACTTTAATAGGCCTAATAAAAATGATAAGTTTTATGAGAGCCTAGAATCAAGAATGAAAGATATTTTACTATGTAAAAGAAGGATAACTGAATGGGAAGATGATATCAAATATATTGAAAAACAAATAGAAGGAAAAGAAGATACTAGGAATGATCAAGTTGAATTAAATGAAATAAGAAGAAGAATAAGAGAGCTAAATAGGAAAAGAGAACAATGTATAGCAAAGATGAGTGTAACTGAAAAGGATATAGAGAGATATAAAAAAATATTTGATAGCCTAACATCAGCATCTGAAAAAAATAATCAAATAAGACAGTATTTATTATATGCCGAAGCTATATATCAATGGATTGATGATTATTATAGAGATAAAGAAAAGGATCTTCGTGTTAAGCTTGAGGAAAAGGTCAATGAAATATTCAATAAAATGTATCATGGAGAAAGAAGAGTAGTCATAGATGAAAAGTATAATACTACTTTATTAACTAAAATAGATGATAAAGAGGTTGAGTCTGGAGAATCTGAAGGATTATTACGTGTTAAAAACTTTGCTTTTATTGCAGGCCTAGTGGACTTAGCAAGGTCAAAAATAATCAATATCGATGGACAAGACCTAGGAAGTGAACCTTATCCATTAATATTAGATGCTCCATTTTCTAATGCTGATGAGATTCACATAGAGAATATATCCAGAGAATTACCTAAGGTAGCGGAACAAGTCATTATGTTTGTTATGGCTAAGGATTGGAGATATGCTGAAGCAGTTATGTTAGATAGGGTAGACAAGCAATATAAATTAGTAAAACATAGTGACACATACACTACAATTAATTAGGAGGATGGCAGATGACTGAGAAAAAAGAAATAAAATTATTTGAAACTGACTATCGTATAACTGGCAAGCATGCCACATATCTCAAATTTATAGTTAATGAAGCTCAGATTTTTAATACTTTTATAGAAGCATATTTGAATGCTGCAGTTTTTGGATTCTTAGCTAATCGCAAAGCTAAGAGAGATAATGAATCTACAGATTCTGCAAATATACTAGCAAGTGCTTTTATAAATCATAGGCATGATTGCTTGTTTTTATATAGATTAATAATGCTATTAGATGAAAAAGATATAAATTTAGAGGAGAGATTAGATAGGGCTTTTAGATATGATACTGATCCAAGTAAATATGATAAAGTTCAGGAGAACTTAAATATATTCAACTCATATGTTTTAGGTGGAATAGAGGAAATGTATAATAAATTTATAATTGATTGTAGTTCAAGTGAGGACTATATTAAGCGAACTTTTGAGATTGTAAAAACCTTTAAGGATGAGATTGATGGTGTTTCATATAAAGAAAAAATTGACAAGTTACTTAGAATGTAAGAGTGGTGGTAACAATTGATATTTGCAAACAGAGGTGATTTAGAAGATATTTTGTACTCCTTAGATACTATTGAGTGGAATAAAGGGGCTTGTAAAATACTCAATGTATTAGGTTGCAATATATTTTCTACTAAAGAACATGAAAAATGGGATATATATGACTTCCTTTTTAATATAATAAATATTTATGATTATTCAATATTAGATAAAAGATACTATTTAGATAAGGTTAAGAGTATATCTAGAATTTCAACAAAGGAATCAAGAGGCAAATTACAATGCTATGCTATAGATTTAAATACTGACTTTAAAGATAGGAATGAAATTGTATCAGAAATAACCTATGTTTTATATCAAGTAGTAGACAATGAACCTATATTGATATTTCGTGATGATTATTCATTTACATTTTCTGGAATTGTTATAAACAATGAAAGCAATAATGTAGAAGTAATAATTTCAGAATGGTTTCATTATAAGATGCCAGAAAGAAAATACCAACAATTAGAAGAAGTTGATTTTACCTGGAATTATATTGACTATATATACAGTATTGCTAGACCTTATGTAAAATACAAGGAGTCTAAGCTACTGTTGAAGTATTATTGTATAGGTAATAAAGTTTTAGATTATGATTTTAAAATGGTTCAAGTGGAAGAAATGTATGAAGCAGCAAAGAACTATTATAAGGAGATTTATGGCTATGACTATTTTGAAAGTTACTTAGAACTTTCACCTAAGGATGAATCAGAAGATGAAGAGTTAATGTGGTCCCTACTGGAGATGGAATTAGACTCAGTTGACTCTGATGAGTATGATTTTATAGAAGAAGATGAGGACAAGGATGACGAGTATTATGGCCATATAGATGATGAATTATTAAAGGACTACGATCCTGAAACAATGTTAAAAGCCATAAGGAAGGGAACTAGTGCGTCTATATAAGATATAAAAATCAGCTAGAATTTTAAGATGAGGCGTGATATAAAATGGAACTTATATATAACATCAAGGAAAAATTTGAAAGTTTGTTAAGTAAATGTCAAGAAAGTATAACTTTTATATCAGGCTATGTGACAATTGAGGCCTTTGATTTTGTAGAGTCAATTATAAGAGGGAAAGACTTAGAAAAAAGAATTTTATTTAAGCTCAATCTAGAAGATTTTAAAAGGGGAGCAAGCAGTTTTGATTTTCGAAGGGCTATTGACTGTGGTTGGAAGATTTATGTGGATAATTCTGTCCATGCAAAAACCTATATTTTTGATGATAAATATGTTCTTTATGGAAGTGCAAATTTAACTTCTAAGGGCTTAGGATTAAGGGAGCATACTGGCCATGAACTAATGACTTTATCTCAATATACAGAGAGTTTAGGAGAATGGATTGAGCTGAAATTTTCTGAAGCAATATATATAGATGATATTAGGTTAGATAGAGTAGGAGAATATATACAAGTATGTGAAAGTATAAAGGATGAAAATATAAAGTCCCTACAAGAAGAATTAGAAAAATATTTTTTGAACTTCCAGTATACAACACTAAAAGCCGCAAGATATCAAGCAGATGATAAGTATTTTTTAAAAGATTTGGCTACAGGATTTAAGAAGAAGCTTAAATCTAATCCAATGAAATTTGCTGAAAGATTAGATAGAAGGGACCTAGACAGTATATATAAACTATCAGCTTATGAGGAATGGTATAAGGATTATATTATTGACCTTAGCAAGGTGGACTCATTAGAGTCTTTCGATTATTCTAATGACCTATATAGATTTACCCCAAGAATATACTTATACAAGGGAAATTATTTTAGGCAATGCTTTTACGATGTAAGAAGAAATAAGAAAGATAAGTATGGAGATGAAAGTCAGGTAAGGAAGATATTGTATGCAATAAACCACCTGCTTAAATTTAATATTCATGCAGAAATTACATTAGATAATGTAATTCTAGATGCAACAAATAGTATTAAATTTATTAAGTTTAAACCCTTTGAAGATAGGGAGTATAATGATGTGTTTGATTATTATAAAAATGAATTAAAATCCATTATAGATAAAGGGTATCATTCTTTAGTTGATTCTATGATGCTAGGGGGATAAGCATGGGGCTAATAAAATTAGTTACTGGAATTGATATAGAAGATGCTTCTGTTGTTAATAGATTAAAAGAAGAAATAGATAGATCAAATTTCCTATACGTTACTGCCACTTTAAACATTAAGGAATTAAGACAGGAATCTCTTAATGATAATGTAATAGCCTATACAAAAAAGGAGAAAAAAGCTTTTAATCTATATACATTTACAGAGCTTCAAAGAGATATATTAGATGATATATATGGAAGTGGAAACTATTTATCTACATCAGATCAAAAGTTTATACTGTCTGAAATTATAAAATTTAGATACCAGAACAACCCACACTTAGCCATTGCCTTAGAAGATATGAAGCATGAGTTGTTTGAATTATTCAATTTTTTATTATTTTATAATGTTAAAGAGATATCAAAGGATAAATTAGATTTAATTGAAAGAGACTATTCATATATACAAAAAATTATTTTTGACCTATTTAACGACTTTAGACATATGGTAAGGGATATCATACCTAATAATCAACATGAACTAAGTAAGGATGAAGAATTAGTAAAATTAGCTGAAGAAATCATAAGCAATTTAGAGCTAAGTGGTGGAATAACAACAATACAGGACAGGTTAAAGAAGGAAATAGACAATAGGGTATCTGAAATAGATAAGCTGTTTTTAGATGGATTCTTGTTCTTTGATGATATGCAAAAATATTTACTTAAATCTGCTGTGGAACAGGGAAAAGAAGTTTTTATAGTAGCTAAGTATAGTATTTCAGATAGGACAAATAGTTTTCTACTAGAGGATAACTATCTAAGATTAGGACAGGAGCTGGGCCAAGAAATAGAAATCCCATACTATGAAGAGGATTTTGACTTTAATACAGAAAGAGCAATTGACTATCTTCAAGTTAAATATCCAGAGATTGAGATGAGGATAAGCAGTGATATTAAAAACAAAATACTTGATGGTACGATAAAAATTTTAAGACCATTTTCAAGTAGGGATGAAGAGCTGTATAATGTAGCCCATCAAATAGGTGAAGGGATAAGGAAGTCTAATTTTTCATCAACAGAAGAAATTATAGAAGCTATTAATAAAGACTATGCAATAGTTGTAGCTGTAGATAAAGAAAAGTATGAAGAAAGATTTAGCCAAATATTTGAAGAGGTGGGTGTTTTTATACTTAAAAAGGATCTGCTTAAAGATATAACAAGTGAAATTGACTGCAGCACTTTACCAGAAGTATATTATAGTAAAAAAGATTACTTGCAAGATAGGCTTAATTATAGAGATGGCAATGAAGTACCCTATGATCAGAAGTACAGGTTATTCAAAAAACTGTATAAAAATATTGAAATCCATAGGAGACCTAGGCCTATATCAACATATCCAGTAGGCCAATATATATTTCAAATTTACAATATAGCAGTGGAAGGAATGTCAGTATTGGCCTTTAAGATGATATTGTATTCAAACTGGAAGTATGTTTGTGAACACATGCCAATTACTGATGTTAATAAGTGGGACAAGTATATTGGTGATTTTACAATTATTGAAACTTACTTTGAAGATAAAAAAAGTATAGATGAATGGCTTGAAACTTTAGACAGCATACTTTTATTAAAAAAGACTATGGATGGAAATGAACTTTATAAATGGCATCCATTTAACCATATAGACGAAGCATCTATTAAATTTTTATATGGATTCTTAGATGATTTAAGGGATGTTATTATATCTATTAAAAATGTAAATGGAAATATTAAAGAGCATATAAGGCTACTAAAGGAAGTAGTAATGCGTAGTGATACAATTTTAGCAATTGATGATACAGACTTAAATTTAGAAATAAAAGTAATTAAAAAATTAGAGGAAGCAGTTAAAAATATAGGTGAAAAGTCATTAGTAAAGGGTATGACTACTAACTACTTTGCAGAAAACCTTAGGGGAATGTTGAAGGACTGGGAAGAGGAACGATTAGAAGAGGAAGAGACAAATGACTTAAAAATTAACATAGTCAATTTAGAAAATATGAAGAAGTACAAGCATGTGTTTTTTATAATGCTTGAATCAGATAAGTATCCAAGAAAATATGAAGAAAGCTTCCCCTTCAGCAAAGAAATATTAGAGATTTTGAAGAATCCTAAGTATGGAATAGAAAGAAAACCTGCACAAATACATGGATTGGATTATCATCTAAGGCTAGAGCAGTATTTGTTTAAGAATGTTCTGGACTTTACAACAGATGAACTAATTATTAGTTATACAGAAAAAGAAGATAATCAAATAAATAAACCATCAATATATATTGAAGATATAGCATCTATATTTGACTGTGATATAGAAGAGCTATTTACTAGTGTTGAAATAACAGAAAATAAAGCTTATGAGATAGATAACAAAAAATTCAAGCCAATTAATGTAAGTAAGAAGGAAGTTTATACCTTGTTTGATATAGGAACATATCTACTATGCCCTAGGCTATTTGCAATGATGAATATGAGAGAAAATTGGAAGGATATAACCTATAGGGGCAGGTTTCAACTATTGCTATTTGCCGAAGCCTTACTATATGGCAAAGTAATGGATAGCTTTGAAAGATATAACTCTATAAATAAAAAATATTATTCAGTACATGAAAATGAATACTATTTTGTAATTAAAGATTTACTAGATAGTGCAGCAAAAGGGTTAAAGCCATACTTTTCCTTTATGTCTGAATATGAACTTAAAGATATTAAAAACAAAGTATTAAAGAAGATGATTCAATTTATTAAATCTAGTGTAATAGGGTATGGAGGCTTCAATATTTTTACTGTTCGTAAGATAAAAAAAGACCCTATAGATCTAAGTAATGGTTCTAAATTGCAATTATACAACAATACCTGCATCTATGGGATTAATAATTCAGGAAGAGACATTCTACAAACACAGACTGATTTATATTTAGAATTTTTGATGTTAAAAACAAATGATTGGTCTGATGAAAGTAAAAATATGAATGTGGATAATGTTGATGGTATTATACGCTTGTTAAAAGAAGACAATGATGAGGACATAGATAGGATAAATTATGTTGTTAAACTAATTGGTAAACTTAATTATTCTTTAAGCCATGGGAATAGAAGGCATCTTCAGGCTGTAACAGATCTTATTGATGAGATGGAAAGAACTAATTACTTTGACCGGATTGACCCCTTAATTTTGGACAAGAACTCAATAATACTTCCAATATCATAATATTTCATTTTGCCCTTGGTTTATTGTACATTAATATTTATTTTCATCAAGGGTAAAGGCTACGCCCCTTAAAGCAAGCCCTTGATTTCAGCTAAATATTAATGTGTTAGGCACTTGAAGGCAAAGTATTAAAGCTTTATTTTCAAAGGTTTTGCTGTTCCTTCCAAT
>JAAYFT010000187.1 GCA_012728125.1 Tissierellia bacterium
ACTCATAACAATAAAAGACGGTAGAACTACAGCAATAGTAGCTACTACTGAGCCCAAAACTCCTGCCACCTTATAGCCTAGAAATGTAGCAGAGTTAATAGCAATGGGCCCTGGAGTCATTTCAGATATTGCAATAATATCTATAAACTCAGTATTAGTTAACCAGCCATGAACATCTATTATTTCCTCCTTAATAAGGGGAAGCATGGCATATCCTCCACCGAAACTAAAAGCACCTATTTTAAAAAATGATATGAATAATTTTATCAAATTCTCCACAGCGTCACCTACTTTAATTTCTTTTAATGCCTAATACTACCCTATTATGTCCTTGTAGATCCTTTATAATGGAAATATCTTCAAATCCTTCTTTGAATAGTATTTCCTTAACATCTTCCCCCTGCTTATATCCAATTTCATATATGAGAAGTCCTTCATTCTTTAAAAACCTTTTGCTATCCCTAGTAATACTCCTATAAAAGTCTAAACCATCTTCACCACCATCAAGGGCTAAAAGAGGTTCAAAGTCTTTAACCGTATTACTAAGGCTTCTGATCTCTTCCTTTGAGATATAGGGTGGATTTGAAACTATGATCTCAAATCCTCCCTCTAAACCTAGGCCTCCCAATGCCTTAAATAAATCACCTTTAATAAACTCAACATTAGTTAAGTTGAATCTTTCCTTGTTTATGTTTGCCACTTCAACAGCTGTATCAGATATGTCTACTCCATAGACAAAGGCATTTTTACAATAGTAAGCTATACTTAAACCTATAGCTCCACTGCCTGAGCATAAGTCTAGTACCCTTATATTATTATCCTTATGGCTTTCATTTATATATTCTATAATATACTCTACCAAAGTTTCCGTATCGAATCTAGGTATTAAGACTCCCTCTTTTACATAGAAGTTAAGCCCCATAAAGTCCTTTTCTTCTAAGATATATTGTATGGGGTAGCCTTTTTGTCTTTTTGTCATTAGTTCAATGAACCTATCTTCAATCTCTTTAGAAACTTCCCTTTCTCCAAAGGAATAAATATAGCTCTTGTCTACATTTAAAAGCTTCGCCAGTATTAGGACTCCGTCTTGTAGATTGTCCTTGAATCTACTTCTAAGGTCATCTATCCTTACCATTTATCCTCTTCCTTATTGGCTGTTAAAACTGCCTTTAATGCTTCAATGGCCACTTCAATTTGAGATTCATCTGGTTCCTTTACTGTTGCCAATTTTTGAATCATTAGACCTGGATATGATAGAAGATAAGCTAATTTAGAACTACTTCTACCAATCAATTTATTTATTTCATAGGATATACCTGCAATTACAGGAAACATTAAAATCCTAATAATAACTCTTTGAACAGGGTTTGGCCATCCAAAGAAGGATAGTACCAGTATACTTACAATCATTACCATAAATAGGAAACTTGTGCCACATCTTGGATGAAGGATAGGATATTTCTTAACGTTTTCTACCGTTAATTCCTCTTCATGCTCATAACAATGGATGGTCTTATGCTCTGCACCATGGTATTCAAATACCCTCTTTATATCCTCTAGCCTAGATACACCTATTATATATAATAGGAAAATAATTATTCTCACTAAGCCTTCTATAAGGTTTAAGCCTATGGGTGATGGGATTTTATTCTTTAAGAAATTAGTCAAAAAGCTTGGTAATACCATAAATACACCTATGGCCAATACAATAGACAGGGCCATGGTGAAAAACATTTCTACGTCTTGAGCCTTGTCTTTAAATATCTTTTCAGTAAAGGTTTTTTTGTTTGGTTTCTTGTCTTCCTCTGCATCTTCAAAGAATTCTGCTGAAAACATCAAGGCTTTTGAACCAAACATCAAGGCTTCTACTAAGCCTATGACTCCCCTTAAAAAGGGCAGCTTAAATATTTTATATTTCATAGCTAAAGTCTTTAGTTCTTCCTTCTTTAGCTCTATTTCATTATTAGGTTTCCTAACTGCTATGGCTACGTCTTTTGGCCCCCTCATCATAACCCCTTCAATAACAGCCTGGCCCCCAATGCTTGTAATATGCTTTGGGACTCTATTTAAATCTTTTATTTTCATCTAATCACCCCATTGAGCGAATAATCCGCCAATTTAATTTGGATTTCTAAATCTTCAAAAATATCAAAAAATAAAGGTTAGTTGCTTTTTTGCATCTAACCTAGTTTGTGAAGAAATTAGTCCAAGTTGTATTTCTTCTTGAATTTTTCTACACGTCCACCACGTTCAACGAATTTTTGACGTCCTGTAAAGAATGGGTGGCATTCTGAACAGACTTCAACTCTTAAATCTTCTTTTACAGAACCTGTTTTAAAAGTATTTCCACAAGCGCATGTAACTGTCGCTTCTTTAAATTCTGGATGAATACCTGTTTTCATTCATTTCACCTCTCTTCAACTGCTAGTATATAGCAAAAAAACATTTTTTCATAATTCAACCACTAAATTATAGCATATAATTTTTTTTATTTCAACTAAATCCATATTTTATTTCTAATGTCTTCTATAAATTGCTCATTACTCTTTGTTTTTACCAGGGATTCAATTAGGGCTTCTGTTACATCTTGGGTAGGTGAACTACCCATGGCCTTTCTTATTCCCCAAATAGTCTCTAGTTCTTTTTGACTTAATAGTAATTCTTCCCTTCTAGTACCAGATTTATATATGTCTACAGCTGGGAAAATCCTCTTTTCAGATAATCTCCTATCTAAATGAATCTCCATATTACCTGTACCCTTAAATTCCTCAAATATAACATCATCCATACGGCTGCCAGTTTCTACTAAGGCAGTAGCCAATATGGTTAGGCTGCCACCTTCTTCCAGGTTTCTAGCAGCACCAAAAAATCTTTTTGGCTTATGTAAGGCTCCTGGGTCAAGACCACCTGATAAGGTTCTACCAGTAGCTGGTATAGTTAAATTGTAGGCCCTAGCCAATCTTGTAATACTATCTAGTAGGATAACTACATCCTTGCCATGTTCAACTAATCTTTTGGCCCTTTCCAATACTATTTCTGCCACCTTTGTATGGTGTTGAGGTAGTTCATCGAAGGTTGAATAGACTACATCTCCCTTTACAGACCTTTTCATATCAGTAACTTCTTCAGGTCTTTCGTCTATTAACAATACGATAATTTCAACTTCTGGGTGATTAAGGGCTATGGCATTAGCCACCATTTTAAGTAAAGTAGTTTTTCCAGCCTTTGGTGGGGAAACAATCATACCTCTTTGTCCCTTACCAATGGGGGAAATTAAATCGATCATTCTGGTAGCAAGATCAGAAGAGCTAGTTTCAAGTCTTAATCTTTCATTTGGATATATGGGAGTTAGATTATCGAAATTAGGTCTTTTTGGGCAAGTATCAGGATGCATGCCATTAACAGATTTAATATATAGAAGGGCTTTAAATCTTTCACCTTGATTTGGGTCACGGGTTACACCACAAATCTTATCTCCAGTTTTTAGTCTAAATCTCCTTATTTGGGAAGGAGAAATATATATATCCTCGTCACCAGATAAATAATTATCTGACCTTAAAAAACCATATCCATCTGCGTGCAGTTCTAAAATGCCTTCAGCCAGATTTATGGTTTCCATATTCTCCAATTCTTCCGAAACCTTTTCTGGTAATTCCTCAGTATCAATATCTATTGAATTTTCTATATTATTCTCTTCCTTATCATCTTTTTTATTTTCCAGTATTAGATTTATTAATTCGTCTTTTTTGTATTTATAGGGACTCTGTATATTTAAGGACTTTGCTATTTCCCTGAGTTCAGCAATCTTCTTACCGGACAGTTCTTGCTCCGTCAAAAATAAACACCTCCACATTTCTATTAGTGAAGAACATTTTTAGTGAATAACTAATAGTGAATAGTGAATAGTTTTGGTAAGCAGCCAATTCATTCGCTGCTACTCAATTAATATTCCGAAGTTTGAGCCTTGTAACTCTTCATTATTCACTTTTCACTATTCACTCTTCATTGAAATTCTTCACTATTAACTATTCACTAAATTAAGCTTTTCACTATTCACTAAAT
>JAAYFT010000188.1 GCA_012728125.1 Tissierellia bacterium
TCCCATCGCAGCCTAGTTTAGCTAGGATATTTAGCTGCTTCTTTGTTTCTACTCCTTCAGCAATTATTTCAAACTTTAAGTTTCTCCCCAAGGTTACAATGCTCTTAAATACAAGCTTGTTTTTTTCACACTCTATGTTGTCCACTATGGATTTATCTATTTTTAATGTACTTATTGGAAATTCAATAAGAGAGATCAGATTAGAATAACCAGTTCCAAAGTCGTCTATAGCTATTTTAAATCCACTATCGATAAGCTCTTTTAATATTCCAATATTCTCTTCACAAGTTCCCATTAATGTACTTTCTGTTATCTCTATTTCCAGTAGGGAATGGGGAATATTATATTTTTTGCATAGTTTTATGAGAGTAGGTTTAAATTCCTTTCTCTTCAATTGAGTTGGTGATATGTTTACAGAAATGTTTTCAAAACTATAGCCCTTTTCCATCCATTGAGAAGCAGTTTTTATGGCTTCTTCCAATACCCAGTTGCCAATTTGGACAATATACCCTTTTCCTTCTGCAATAGGAATAAACTCTCCAGGAGATATAAAGCCAAGTTTATTATTATTCCACCTTATCAAGGCCTCTAAGCTGGTAATCCTATTACTTGAGATATCAACCTTTGGCTGATAGTGAAGATAAAATTCATTGTTGTCGATTGCATTCAATATTTCACTTTCTATAAGGCTTCTCCTATGGTAGGATTTTTCTACTTCCTTGTTGAATATTGTACAAACATTTTTCCCAGATGCCTTCGATTGGCTTACTGCAAAATCGCAAAATTTTATTAATTCATTTACATCTGAGCTATCATTTGGGAAAACAGTTAGGCCTAAACTTAAATTTATATAGATTTGGTTGCCCAAAATTTCAATTGGCCTTTTAAAATACTCATATATATTGTTGCATATTTCTTCTACTTCCTTTATATAATCAAAATCATTTACCAATATCATAAACTTGTCACCTGGAAACTTAGCTAGTTCACAAGATTGGCTAATTAAAGAATTAAGCTGTTTGGCAATTTCCCTTATAACTAAATTTCCAAACTGGAAACCATAATTATTATTTATGGTTATGAAGTTATCTATATCAATATATATTAATGCCCCCTGCTTATTTTGGGCCTTTGCCACTTGTATGGCATTTTTAAGTTTTCTAAGGAAAAACCTATCGTTAATTAAATTAGTCATAATATCATGACCTTCATGGAGCTTGCTGCCTGTAACATTGAAGATTAATACATGTAAGACCTTATCCCTTATATCTTCATCTTTTAATATTTTTCCCTTAACTAAGACCCATTTTATATCTCCAGCTTTGGTCTTTATCCTAAAGGTACTTAGATAATATAGGTTAGTACCATTTAAATAGTCTTCTAGATCCTGTATTGCCAGCTCCTTATCTTTATGATAAACAATGGCATTTATAAATTCGAACATATTCTTAAGATTTTTTAATTCATAGCCTGTCATTTTTTCATCTATATACAATTCCTCTTTGTCCATATTCCATTTGCAAATCCCTATATCTCCCACATTTAACGAATGTCTATATATTAAGTCAAACTCCCTTGTTATGTGGATATCCTTAGTATTTGTAGACATCTCAAAACCCCCTTATATGGTACAAGAAGTTTAAGTTTTATATATAATACCCATTATCCTTTGTTTTCTCACTCTTCCATATATTTTTTATATTCTTTATTTTTTATAAAAAAGGAACAAACACGGAAAATCCA
>JAAYFT010000189.1 GCA_012728125.1 Tissierellia bacterium
AAGTCTAATGGATAGAAGAACATCACTAACCATTTACCTTGATAGTCTGATAGACTAACATCAATAAATTCAGACCCATCTCCTTTCACTGCTTTCATTGTAAAGTCTGGTGCTTTTCTTCCTACTAATCTTTCCATACACTACCTCCATTTAGTTTATTATTTTTTTATTTTTATTGTTTTAGAATCACACTATATATATCCATTAAAAAAAGGTTTAAACAAGAAAATGATAATTATTATCACTTAAGTACAATTATCACTACTAAATATGACATTTGCCACTTCTAATATGGTTTCATCCTTATTAAAAATAGGTAAAATTTCAACTTTTTCTATTAGTCTATTAATAGACCTTGCTTCCCTATTACAGGGTATCCTTTTATCTATAACTTGGGATAATAAGTCCTCAAAGGTATAAATCTTAAATCTTTCTATCTTACATTTCTCCGCCTTCTTTTCCAATAAATAAATCAATATATCCTCATAATCATAATCCTTGTCTATGGATAACAAGGAACATATCCTAGGTATTATATCTTCAAATAAAGACCGCCTGTAGGGAGCCTGAGGAAGTTTTAGTATTTTTTGGAGTTTTCTTATATCCTCTTCCTTTATTCTTAACAAAAATTCCAAATAATAGTCCTTATTATCTTTAGGTATTACATAGTATCTCTGCCCCCTTAAACCCCTAATGGCCCTTAATCCATCATAATACCCCATTTTAATATTTAATCTTGACCTAGTGGAATCGTATTCAATAGACTTTCCTATATCACCACTAGGTGATATTAGGATTGAGTTAGTATTGGGTAAGTATAGTCTCCTGGTAATCCCCTTAGCATGGGTCCTAATTAGTATTATGTCCTTATACCCTTTATTTAATAACATCCTATAGGGAAGATTATCATAAAACCCACCGTCTAGATACCTTTTTCCCCCTAACTTCTCAGCTTTAAAAAAAGGCAAGTAGGCACTGGCAAGTAAGTATTGGGTTAATTCACCCTTAGGTATATCTTCAATGTACATATATAAGGGTTTAAATTCACTTAAGTTAATAGTCACCATGCCAAAGTCCATACCTGAGTTTCTAATCTTTTCCTCATCTATGTATTCATCTAATAGTCTTTTTAAGGGAGTAATATCAAACCCTTTATATCCTATTAACTCCTTAATCTTTTCCTTTATAAACCTCAAATCTTCCCTGCCTAATTTCAATTGAATAATTCTCTCTATTTCCTCATCATTTACATCTACTACCATGGAATAGGTAATCTTGCTCCAAAGTTCATAACATTTGTCATAGTCTCCCTGGACTATCATGGCACCATTTAAGGCACCAATAGATGTGCCCACTACCCCTTTGATCTCTACTCCTTCCTCCATTAGTGCCTTATAAACTCCAATATGGTATGAACCCTTAGCCCCTCCACCTTCTAAAACTAGGCCATACATTTACAACACCTCTGTCTACTGAACTATTTCTATTATTCCATTTTCATCTATTTTAGTATTGAAATCCTTTGAAATGCTATTTATAAACTTAAGCTTTGCTTCTATATTTTCCTCTGATGCTGGTATAGGCCTGCCATTATCTATGGTACATGGTATTATACATACCTTATCTATGGTCTTATCTTTTAAAATAACCTGTGCTATCATAGTCTCTCTTGTATTTTCGGACCTAGAGCTAAATATGAAATTACCTAAGCTATAAAATATTGGCCTTCCTTTGTAAATTTCTATACCCTGCAATACATGGGGATGGTGGCCCATTATAATATCTACTCCATTGTCTATTAACTTTCTTGCTAGGTCTATTTCATTTTGCCTTGGTATATGGCTACCTTCTACACCCCAATGGATAGATAAGACAAGTATGTCTACATTTTCTTTCATTTCTACTACCCTATCTATTACCTGGTCTATATGTACATCATAAGCTCCTACTATACCAGGCCTTTTATTGGTTGCATACCAATCCACGTGGGGCACTACTCGGGAAAATCCTAAGACTCCAATTTTTACTCCATTTTTTTCTAATATTAGCCCCTTTAAAGCTTCTTCTCTGTTTCTCCCGCCACCAACTCTTTTTATTTCATATTTATCTAAATGGTCTAGGGTATCTAAAAAGCCCACATATCCATAATCTAAGCTATGGTTGTTGGCTAAGCTAACCACATCTAAACTGGCTTCTTTCATTACCTCAAGATTTTTAGGATCAGATCTAAAATTAAACTGCTTATCCTCCCATTTCTCTCCCCTAGTAGTAATGCTTGTTTCTAAATTTCCTATGGTAATATCATCATTTTGAAAGTAGTCTTTAACCATTTCCCAAGGATAATCAATACCATTTCTGTCTATTAACCCCCTTAGGCTTCCGTCCATGAATATGTCCCCTACTAAAGAAATGGTTAGGGTATTTTGATCAAGTTCTTGTACTTCTTCTATTGCTACTTCTTCTTTTTGTATGTCTTTCAATAGTCCTACTGTGTCTATATTAAAGAGCCTAGAAAACATAGTTAGTACTAAGAATAAATATACACCGGTTTTCATTTATTACCTCCAATATTTAGATAGTAGTCAAATTAAATCCTATTGGTTTTCAATAGTCGATGTACAATTGGGGCACCTACTTGATAATTTAATGTAGCTGCACCTGCTTCTTTTGCTTCAGATAGGGATGTGTATCTAGTACCATCTAAACTGATAAAAAGATTAGTAAAATCTACCTTGCCAATTAATAGGCCTATTACTGGCATTATG
>JAAYFT010000190.1 GCA_012728125.1 Tissierellia bacterium
TAAACCCCTTAGGTAAACCCTAAGGGGATTTTATTTAAGCTAGATTTCCCTTCTCCAGTTTTTAGGTGCCATTAGGGCTATTACCGTAAATAACTCCAACCTACCTAAAAGCATAAGTAGGGATAAGAATAGTTTTGATAGTTGGCTAAAGTCTGAAAAGCTTTTCATAGGCCCAACTATTCCAAAACCTAGGCCAATATTGCTTAAAGAAGCTATTACAGCGCTGGATGCACTAACTAGGTCTATACCTTCTAAAGATATCAATATGGTAGATAGTGCAAATAGGATAAGGTAAAGACCTGCGAAGCTATAGATTCTTGCTATGGTCTCACTCGGTAATATTCTAGAATTTAGTTTAACTGGACTTACTGCCCTAGGATGGAATATCTTAAGGACGTCTCTTTTTATTACTTTAAATATGATTAAAATCCTAATTATTTTCATGCCTCCAGCAGTAGACCCAGCACAACCTCCAATAAACATAAGTAATAGGAGGATTGATTTACTAAAAGCTGGCCATAGGTCAAAGTTAGTAGTGTAATAGGCCGTAGTAGTAATAACAGAGCCTACATGGAAGAAGGAGTCCTTAAAGGCCAAGCCTAAACTAGTGTAGGAAGTTTTATACAGGTTTATTCCAATAGCTATGGCTGCAAGAAGGATTATAACAAAATATAGTTTTACTTCCTCATCCCTTAGTATTTCCTTCCACCTTCCCTTAAATAGGGAATAGTAAATTGAAAAATTCACTCCAGATAAGATCATAAAGAGGCCAACAATAAAATGAATATAATTGCTATTATATGCTCCTAGACTGGCATTTTTAATGGAAAATCCTCCAGTTGCCACTGTGCCAAAGGTGTATACTATGGATTCAAATAAGGACATGCCACCAAGCATTAATAGGACTACTTCAATAATTGTAATAGTAATATAGGTTCCATATAAGATCTTAGCTGTATCCTTAATCCTTGGGACAAATTTTCCTGCTATAGGACCTGGAGTTTCAGCCTTAAACAACTGAAAGCCACTGATACCAAGGGCTGGTAATATAGCCAGGGTAAATACCAGTATCCCCATGCCCCCTATCCAGTTGGTAAAGGACCGCCAAAATAAAATCCCTAGGGGTAATGACTCCACATCACTTACAATTATGGCACTGGTAGTTGTAAAACCTGCCACTATTTCAAATAGGGCATCGATATAGGTTGAAGTGCTTCCCGATATGTAAAGGGGTAAGGCTCCAAAAATAGATACCAAAACCCAACCAATAGTCACTATGGCTAAGCCATCCTTTGGCCTAATATGTCTGTCTGGAGTTTTTCGCCTGTTTAAAATTATTCCTGTAATCCCAGTTATGATAATGGTAATTAAAAAGGCAAATCTATCTACTTGACCTGTATAAAACGATATTAATAGAGAAGGTACCATAAAGAGGGCTTCCAGCATCAATATACTACCTAGTACCCTTAGCACGATTCCATAATTCACTTAATATACCTCCCTTTTGGGATTTGAAAAACATCTTTAAGGTTGGTAAGTTGTCCGATAAGCAGAATACCACTATTCTGTCATTGGCATGGATCCTAGTTTTACCATTAGGTATAATAACTTCACCATTGTGTACAATTACACCAATTATAATGCCTTTTGGAAGTTTCAATTCTTCCAAGGATTTCCCAACTATGGGCAAATCCTTTCCAATTATGATCTCGGTCACTTCTCCATCTCCTCCTAATAAGAGGGATACGGATACTATCTTACCACCCCTAATGACCTTTAATATTTCACTGGCTGTAATAAGAATTGGATTTAATGCTACTTCTATACCTAGTCTATCTATTATTTTAGTATAGTTTTCCCTGCTTATCTTAGCAATTGTTTTAGGTACACCAGATTGTTTAGCCATTAGGGCCATCAGCAGGTTTTCTTCATCAAAACCTGTAGCTCCTACAAAGGCATCCATGGATGAAATACCCTCTTCTTCCAATAGGTGAATATCGGTACCATCTCCGTGGATTATCAATATATCTTCTAGGGCCTCTGACAGTTCCTTACACCTTTCCTTATTTTGTTCTACTAAGGTTACTAGGATATTGTCCTTAGCTAGTTTTTGAGCTAGGTAGTATCCTATATTGCTACCTCCTAGGATCATAACCCTTTCTACTTCTTTATTGATAATATCCTTTGAAATCCTATTATTTAAATTGTTAATATCCGTCGTTTTCCCAATAACATAGATGGTATCATTGGCCAATAGCTCAGTAGACCCATTGGGTATTATTAGTTCTCCATTTCTAGATATGGCTGTAATCAGTAAGCCTTGAAAGTTTTCTAA
>JAAYFT010000191.1 GCA_012728125.1 Tissierellia bacterium
AAAAAGCCCTAGAGGAATACAAAAAGGGCAATGATGAAGCTAGGCTTGATATTATAGCCAATTCCATTTCCTATACAGATTTGTTAGATAGGCATATAGAGAAGGAAAATACTGCCATGTATAAGTTCGCAGAAAAAATGCTAAGTGAAAGTGTAAAATCAACAGTAGATGCTGAATGTCAAAGCATAGAAGACAAGGCTACTGACATAGGACTTCAAGAAAAGTATATAAAATTACTTGAGGAATTGGAAGAGAAATACCTATAAGTAGTGTATAAAGTAATCATAAGGTGACCTGTGTAATATAAATATATTACTTTGGTCACCTTTATTGTTTTTTGTATTGACATTTGGAAAATTTTGGTGTACTATCCACTTAGTACTCTGGTACAAATATATAAAGCAAAAGGGGGATAACATGAAAAAATTTACTTTAAGGGGAAAATCCATTTCCCTAATCCTATTAATTACTCTATTATCAACATTTTTATTTTCCAGCATAGGTTTTAGTGTTTCTTATGCTGATACAAATGACCTAAAAGTTGGAGAGACATATTTTGGTTTCAAATTAGTGGAAGAGAGGAACTTGGAAGAATTAAATTCTATAGGCAGGGTATTCTACCATGAAAAAAGTGGAGCTAGATTGTTCCAAATAGAAAATGATGATCAAAACAAGTCCTTTTCTATTAGCTTTAGAACTCCTGTAGATAACAATAAGGGGATTCCACATATTTTAGAACATGTATTGCTAACTGCAGGTTCAGAAAAATATCCAGTAAAACAACTTTTCTTTGAAATTTTGAAAGGTTCTCTAACCAAAAATATTAATGGTTTTACTTCACCTGATAAGACCACTTATATATTTTCAAGTATGAATGATAAAGAATTTGATGATTTAATGGATATTTATTTAAGCCTAGTATTTAACCCTGCATTTTATAAGGATGAAAAATCCTTTAAGGTAGATGGATGGCATTATAAAATTGAAGATAAGGATGGACCATTAGAATATAATGGGGTTGTATATAATGAAATGAAGGGATCCTTATCCTCTCCTGATACCTTACTTTATTATTCTATACTGAAAAGCTTGTATCCTGATACTAACTATGCCTATGAGTTTGGTGGAAATCCATCAGAGATACCCGATTTAACCTTTGAAGAATTAAAGAATTTCTATGATAAATACTACCATCCTTCAAATTCCTATATATACCTATATGGTGATATGGATATATTGGAAAAATTAGACTTTATAGATGAAAATTATTTAAGCAAGTTTGATGGAATAGATGTTGATTCTAAGCTAATATCTCAAGAAGCCTTCAAAAAAAGAAGAGATGTTACAGTAGAATATCCTATTGGTATGGAGGAGTCTGAAGAAGGTAAGTCATCGGTAAGTTTAAACTTTGCTGTTGATGGTGAAAACAGGATAGACACTTGGACATCTTTTAATGTCCTAACTTATATGCTATTTAATAATCCTGCTTCTCCTGTAGTTCAAAAACTAAACAGTGAAGGCTTCTATAATATTAGTGGTGGCTTTTCACCTACATTTTTACAACCCTTCCTATCTATAACTGCTAGAAATATTAATCCGGATATGAAGGAAAAATTCGTAGACATCGTACTGTCTTCCTTGGAAGATATTGTTGAAAATGGAATAGATAAAAACCTTATTAAATCAACATTAAACAGTGTGGAACTGGAACTAAGGCAACAATATGCCAGAGATATAAACACAGGCATTATGTATGGGGAATTAGTCATGTTAAATTGGCTATATGATAAGGATCCCTTTGCAGGCTTAAGCATTGGAGAAAGCTTTTCAAAGTTGAATATAGCCATTGATGAACCCTACTTTGAAGAGTTAATTAAAGAATATATCTTAGATAATGATCATAGTTCCCTAGTCCTTCTTAAGCCAAGAAAAGGCTTGATGGAGGAAAGACTTGCTGCGGAAGCAGAAAAACTAGAAGAAATTAAAAAATCTTTAACAGATGAAGAATTAGAAAAACTTATAAAGGATTATATTGAATTTACAGTATGGAATAATAGCCCTAACTCTGAAGAAGCATTGAGCACAATACCCACCCTGTCCTTAGAGGATTTAAGGCCAAATATAGAAGAAATACCTACTATAGTAAGAAATTATTATGGAATTAAGGTTTTACACCATCCTCTGTTTACCAATGGTGTTGGTAAAATAAACCTATATTTTGATGCTTCTACTGTAAGACAGGAACAAATTCCTTATATAAATTTATTAGCTATGGTATTAGGAAATTTAAGCACTAAGAATTATCACTATACTGAGCTTCCTATTGAAAAAGCTATGTACACCGGTGGAATTTATTATAATACAAGGGTGTTTAATAAGCCCGGTTCAAATGATGAATATTATCCTAAGCTAGTTGTTTCATCTATGGCTACGGAAGATAATATTTCTAATATGCTTAAATTAATTGGCGAGGAGATAAAGAATACTAAATTTGATGATAAGGAAAGGTTGAGACAACTTATTTCAGTCATAAAGGGTAATCTTGAAGCTGAATTAATCGGTGGTCCTATAAATATGGGGGCAATTAGGAATATCTCATATTTCTCACCATCAGAAAAATATCTTGATACTTTAACAGGTTTTTCATATTATGATTTCATTGCAGACTTAGATAAAAATTTTGATGACAAATATGAAAATATTGTAAAGAACCTAGACTATGTGAAAAAGGCCATATTTAATAGGAAAAATCTAGTAATAAGCATTACTGGAGAAAATGAGACATATGAAGCCTTTATGGAAAATTTCTTTACCCTAACTAATTCTATTGGAAGTATGATACTCCGTCCTCAAGAGTACCAATTTGATTTTGATATTAAAAATGAAGCCTTTGCTGCTCCAATAGATATTTTATATAATTTTGCAGCCTTTGATTTAACAGAACAAGGATATGAATATACTGGTAAGATAGAAGTTTTAAACAATCTCTTACAGTTGGATTATTTATTTAATGAGCTCCGTATTAAGGGTGGGGCCTATGGAGCCATGTCTGCCATCTTAGATGAAAATAGCTTTGTTCTTATTAGCTATATGGACCCTAACTTAAAGGAAACCTATAGTGTTTATAAGGGTGTTGTTGACTACCTTAAGAACTTTAATCTAAGTGAAAAAGACTTTGAAAAGTATATTGTATCTTCTCTTGCCCAATACTATGTGCCTATGTCTAATATGTCAAAGGCAGATCTAGCAGACACTTACTATTTCTATGGAACTAGTATGGATGACCTAAACAGGGTATTAGATGAAATATTAAATACTAAACCAGAAGATATAAGAGGCTTTGCTAAGATGTTTGAGAAGGGCTTAAAGGATAATTATATCTTGACCATAGGAAATGAAAAAATAGTACTAGACAATGAAGATATATTCAATAAAATAAATAATTTAATTAAATAAATTTAGGGTCTGTTTCATAGTTTTGAAACAGACCCTTATTCTATTTCCTTTAAAGCCTCAATATCCAATATAATTATTCTCCTATGGCCAATTAATTTTATAATTCCCATATCTTGAAAGGCCGTTAGTTTTCTACTTAAGGTCTCTTGACTCATACCTAAATATGATGCTAAATCCCTTTTACTCATCTTTAGTACTATTTCATTTTTCCCTTCTGCCATATTGATTAAGGCCTGGGCAATTCTTTTTTCAACTCCATATAGGCTGATGTTTTCTATTAGGCTTTCAGATTTTTCCAATCTCTTGCTTAATTCTTCAATGACTTTGAGGGCAATGGCAGGAAATCTTTTCATCAAATCTTTAAGCTTTTGCCCATCTATGACACATACTCTTGTCTTGGTCAAGGCCTCTCCGTTATCTGTTAGGGGCAAGGAGCTAAAGAGTGATAGCTCTCCCATAAATTCGCCAGGCCCCAAGACCCGAATTACTTGTTCCTTGCCAGAGTCAGTAATCCTTGTAATCTTTACTTTGCCAGAATGAATTACATATAGCTTTTCTCCCTTGTCTCCAGCCATATAGATCATTTGACCCTTTTCATATACCCTTTCCCTGGTTATTCTGGCTACTTCCATCATTTCATCATAGGTTAAGTTGCTGAATATGGGAACTATTTCTATACAGGACTTTCCATCTCTACTAAAACAATTACAATTCATCTTATCACATCCTTAAGCCTTTGCATGACTTTCTAAAATCATTTCATCTATTCTCTCCTTTGTAACAGGCCTACTAAAATGATAGCCTTGTGCAATATCACAATTCATCTCCTTTAGTATATATAATTGCTCAGAGTTTTCCACCCCTTCTGCAATTACCCTTAAGCCCAACTGTTTCGCTAATACTATTATGGTGTTGGAAATCAATTTATTCTTATCATTTCTTTCAATATCCCAAATAAAAGACCTATCTATTTTTAACTCATTGACACTCATTTCATTTAAATAGCTTAGGCTAGAATAGCCTGTACCAAAATCGTCTA
>JAAYFT010000192.1 GCA_012728125.1 Tissierellia bacterium
AATCCATATAATAAATGTATAATAAAATGCACCTTTTCCATATAATTATCCCTTCTTTTTTATCCATTATGCCTTTGTCTATAGAATATCATAAAAATCAAGATTTATAAAGTGACTAGGTTGTTATTATGTAAAAAGTACTAAAACAAATGAGCCCTTATTTCGTGTGAAATCAAGGGCTCATACAAAAGGCTATTTATAATATTTATTTACGTGGTAATCCAATAAGGCATGTAATACTGCCAAAGTATTATCAACAGAAACTGTAGCTCCCGTATAGGCATCTACAAAATCAACCATTTGGCCATTTCTTTCTACTTGACCAGCATCTTGAATATCTCTTAAAGTATTTAATCCATCAATTTCTGCCTTACTCTTGTATTGCAAATATGTTAACAGTTCATTTTCTATTTCTTCATATGTAATTCCATTTACTGGATTTTTGGGACTATCTCCCCAAAACTGATATTCTATATTCCTTATGGTAGCTTCTTCTGCACTATTGTTGTTATTGTTGATCTCTACATATAAAAGATGTTGATAGTTTTCAGATGCTGCTCTACAGGTACAAGATAGATAGCTTACTTGGTACTTAGTATAATTGTCCATCTCATATTCAAATAGTATTACAGCTGCATAGTCGTTTAACTCGTCACCTTTACGATGTTTATAAGTAATGACTCTTTCATTACTAAAATTATCATAATCCATATTGGCTGCACTTTGGGAGCATCCAGTTAGTAGAAAAACCAATATCAAAATTAGAGCTAAGTATTTAGTTTTTTTCATGTCGTCCTCCTATTATGACCTTTTCTCTGTAAGTTGATTGAAATCAATTAAGTGATATCTTAACCTATGGAAAGCATTATAATCATACATATTGTTTTCTCCATAGGAAACCTTCACATGGACTTTATTATCCCCATCATATCCCCAGAAGCCGCCAATATTATAGACCTTACTTGGATCATAGCCTAGTTCAATTAATAAGGCTCTAGTAAAGCCTGCATAGCCTCCTCCACCACACATTAGGAAAATATGCTTGTCCTCTGGGAAAAGATCTTTAATTATCATTTCAGATTCTTCGAAATTTGGTGTAACTGATGCTATATTGCCGTTATCATCCCATGTTAAGGTAAATAAGGTAGGTCCATTATATTGGGTAGCTGCTACTTCTGGTGGTAAACCAGTTAAATTAGCAAGGTAAGGATACGGAACTACTTCAAATCCCTCAACAGTACCTGATAACACTGGGTCTCCACCTATTGCTCCATAGTCACCTGGGTCTACTAACATTCTAACATCGATGTATGCCACATCATCTCTTCCTAGCCATTGGTCAATAGTTTCAATATTAATATTTTTGTCAACTAATATGTGGTAATTTTGTCAATTTTTGTAAATTTAACACGAATTATTGTAGAAAATTTTATTACAAATATTAATCTAATATTGTTTATTGCAATATTTATTTTGATTTCGGTTTGGTTAATTATATATCTTTCATTTACTCAAAAGTCGATGTTTTGGTTAATATATTAACTATCATATGAGATAAAAAATCCCTTGATTGTATATAACCAAGGGACAAAATTTACCACATAACTTATCTATTTAAATCTAAAAGGTTAAGGCCTATTTCATCATTAAACTTCCTATCTACCCTACCTTCTATAGCGTCTATGATTATTTCTCCTGTGGCACTTATATAAGCATAGTTTAAATGTCCACCAATCATATTATAGCTATCATCACATAAGGCTATATGAAGATGTATATATACTTCACCATCCATTTCAGAAATATTACCTGTTAGGTTTACAACTTCTAAATCACCTTCAAATTCCTTAGAATAATATTCCTTCTCTCCTAGTTTGAATAGGCCAATTTTAGCCTTATTTACAGCTCCTATACCATTTACATTTCCTAATGTAATACCTTCTTTAATAGCAAAATTTTTGATAGATTCTACTATCTCTTCTCCATTTTCCAGCCTAACTACATATTTATTCCCAAATCTCTTGTATTCCATTATAATACTCCTTTCTCATCAGATTATTATCTTTATACCTATTTTATACTTAATAAACCAGATTTCATAGCTAAATTTCGTAAAAATGGATTATACATTGCTGGAGATTTTAGGTTTTTCATAATTAAATTTAATCGAATATCTTTTACTTTATTATTATACCTATCTAGAAAACCATCTATGCCCTCATCAAAGCTTTGTGCTAAATAAAAAGATGACTTTAAGGCATAGCTTATTCCTTCAGCTGAACTGGGGCTAATTGCCCCTGCTGCTTCCCCAACTAAAGCAATATTATCCTTGCCTGTATAAAACTGAGATAGTTTCTTTGGCCTATAGATAAAAGCTCCCTCTGTTTTTACCTTGTTATGAAAATCTATGCCTAATTTCTTCATCTTGCTTTTTAATATCTGGTACTTTTCTATAGGATTATCCTTGGGTCTTAATGCAGACCCTAATAATACATAATTTTCCTTGGGTATAATCCAAGAATAAAAATCGCTTATTTCTCCATCAAAAATCGCTGTAAAATATGGCATAGGATCTGAACATTGAAACCATTCTTGTATTGAGATATATTCATCTGGGACTAGATAATCTTTGCTAATAGACCTCCTGATTTTAGAGAAGGCACCATCTGCTCCTATTATAACCCTTGTATTGACACTTATCTCTTTACCATTGGAAATATATTTTATTTCATATCCACCACTTATTTCAGTAAAACTTTTATATAGGCAGTTAAACTTTTTATCTACACTTGTTGGAAGGATTGAAACCAGCCATCTATCAAACTTTTCCCTATCCATATTATAATAGAAACGCTGATATAACCTTTCCCGATTATTAGTTAAATCTATAGTTCTAACTGCAAAAAGCTGTGGGTCAACTAAAACATCCTTAGGTACTCCAAGTCCTAGTTTTGCAATCATCTTCTGTGCGTCAGGAGCAAGCAATCCCCCACAAGGCTTGGTTATGTGATTTTTGGGATTCTTATTTTCTAGGTCCCTTTTATCTATTAATAAGACCTTATATTTTTCTCCTATTAACCTTGCTAGATTGGCCCCAGCCGGTCCTGAACCTATAATTGCAATATCATACATAAAGGCACCTCATTATTTCTTATTTATTTCCCTATCTTATATCTATTATTCTTCATCGTCTTCCCTGTATTCTAAAATATCACCTGGTTGACAATCTAAAGCCTTGCAGATTGCATCTAATGTGGAGAATCTGATAGCCTTTGCCTTCCCATTTTTTAGGATGGAAATATTAGCCATAGTTATACCAACTTTCTCAGAAAGCTCTGTAACACTCATCTTCCTCTTAGCCAACATTACATCAAGGTTAATTATTATAGCCATTTTATTCACCTCATATCGTTAAGTCATTATCTCTTTTAATATCTATGGCATTTTGTAAAAGCTTTTGTAAAACTGCAGCAAATACTGATACTACCATTGGTGCGAAAATGAAGACGATTCCAATTATTATGACACCAGGGGCATCATCAACTTCCGCTACAATATAGAATAGGGGCATGCAGAGTATATATAATACACTAATTATGGCTGCACAGTTTTTTATGTTCTCTATAGCTTTTACAGACTTGTCTGAGAAGGCTTCATTTCGATCAATATAGGTCAAGAGTTTAAAAGCTTGATACAAGGCAGTAAAAAATGGTATTGCTGATAAATACAAGGTAGTTAAAATGCCATATAATATAAAGGCCATTCTAGTACTGCTTGTTGCTGCCTCTTTAGTAAATATAGGAAAAATTACTATACACAAAGCTAAAATTGGAAATCCAATAAAAAATAGGGCTGTTTTTAGAAAGATTGTTTCTTTCTTCATATAATACACCTCGCAAATATATTATGATTTATTTTAACATAAAATTTATCGTTTATCAATAAATTTTTATCTAAATTCATTAATTATTTATCGATTCTTGTCCATCCAATTAAAGACAAAAAAATAAATCCTCTTGATTTAATTAAGAGGATTTTCAAATTTTTCCTATACAGTCCTAACTATATCATTAAAGTCTTGTATTATCTTCTTTATTTTTTCTTCGCCTATTTCTTCTATGCTCTTGCCCATTTCTAGGTGGTAAGCTTCAATAAACTCATCAAGTTTTTCCTTGCTCTTATTATCTAGTTTATTATAGTAATTTCCTAATACTGTAGTTATGGCTAGAAATGGATTCTTCTCTATGAAGTAGGATTCTGCTAAAACACCTATACCATATCTTTGGCATTTAAATACTGCCCTAAATGTAGTCTCTATTTGAAAGGCGTATTTGCGGGTATCGAACATTTAAAACCCTCCCTTCATTTAAGGAATTTTCCTATCTACAATTATTATAACATAAGTTATAGGCTTCTTTCATCCTTCCAACATAAAAGTTAATTAGGATAAAAAAGGCCTGCCAAATTGGCAGACCTAGAAAATACTTCTAAACTTTTCATATCTCTTAAGGATCAATTCTTCTTTTTCTAATTCCATAAGGACTTTTAACTCTTGTAATATATATTTTTTAATATTCTTAGCTGCAAGGTCTTTGTCCTTGTGGGCTCCACCTAGAGGCTCCTTTATGACCTTATCTATTACTCCAAGGGATAGGAGGTCCTTGGCAGTTAGCTTCATGACCTTGGCTCCTTCTTCAGCTTTTTTAGCATCCTTCCATAAAATGCTGGCAAGGCCTTCAGGAGAAATTACTGAGTAAATCGAGTATTCTAGCATCCCAATTCTATCTCCTACTCCCAGGGCCAAGGCGCCACCACTGCCACCTTCACCTATGACTATGGAAATTATGGGAGTCTTTAACCTACTCATTTCCATGAGGTTTAAGGCTATGGCCTCTCCCTGGCCTCTTTCTTCTGCACCTAGTCCACAATAGGCTCCTGGAGTATCTATAAATGTTATTACTGGCCTATTGAACTTTTCAGCCTGTTTCATCAGCCTCAATGCTTTTCTATAACCTTCAGGGTTTGGCATGCCAAAGTTCCTCTTGATATTTTCTTTAGTATTCCTTCCCTTTTGATGGCCTATTACAGTTACTGGAAAGCCCTCAAACCATCCTATGCCACCTACTATAGCACCATCGTCTCCAAAATACCTGTCTCCATGAAGTTCCATAAAATCATCAATTAGTAATTCAATATAATCTAAGCTTGTGGGCCTATCTTGGTGCCTTGCTATATTTACTATTTGCCAGGGACTTAAGTTTTTATATATCTGTTTCTTAATGGCATTTGCTTTTCTGGACAAAATATAAATTTCATGGGAAAAATCCATGTTGTTTTTCTCCGAAAACTCCTTTAGTTCATTGATCTTTTCTTCAAGCTCCACAACTAGCTTTTCAGAGTTAAGGGGCTTAGTCATGGACTTCACCCCCTTTAGAATGAAGTCTTAGGATTTTAGATAGAGTATCCTTCATATCTTCTCTTTTTACTATCTTGTCTATAAAACCCTTTTCTAATAAAAACTCTGCCCTTTGAAAACCTTCTGGCAGTTTTTGTTTTATAGTTTGTTCTATTACCCTAGGGCCTGCAAAGCCAATTAAGGCTCCTGGTTCTGCCAGGATTATATCTCCTAGCATGGCAAAGCTGGCTGTTACTCCACCAGTAGTTGGGTCTGTTAGGACAGAAATATATAATTGGCCACTTTCATTTAGCCTTGCCAATGCTGCTGAGGTCTTGGCCATTTGCATAAGGGATAAAATACCTTCCTGCATCCTGGCTCCACCTGAGGCCGAAAATATTATAAGTGGTAATCTCTTTTCAATTGCCTTTTCTGTGGCTCTTGTAATCTTTTCTCCTACAACGGTTCCCATACTTCCCATCATAAAACTAGGATTCATTACACATATAATAGCTCTTTCTCCATTGATATCCCCCTCACCTGAGATAACTGCTTCCTTTTCCTTCGTTGCATCCTTAGCTAGGGCGATTTTTGACTTGTAATCGGGAAAGTCTAATGGATTTGAAGCTTCTAAGTCCACATCAAATTCAATGAATGTGTCCTCATCTATTATATCCTCAATTATTTTTCTAGGATTGATTCTAGAATCCTTAATCTTATCATAGGAAGTATTTACTTTATTAACAGTTTCAACTTTTTTATTTTCTATAGGCTTTACTATATCTGGTTTTCCTTGGACTGCTATAGTTGCATACTTTTTCCTTGTAAAGAAATCCTTAAGCATTTATGACCTCCAATCTATTTATCATTCCTAGATAATACCTTTTCAATAAAGGATGTGTCTATTTTATTTTGTATGAATTCTTCCTTATTTAGTATTTCTTTCTGAAATTCTACATTAGTCTTAATTCCAATGATAACCAGCTCATCTAAGGCCCTTTTCATCCTATTTATGGCTTCCATTCTATTGGCTCCCCATACTATTACCTTGCCAATCATAGAGTCATAGTTTGGTGGTATGGTGTAGTCTTCATAAATATGGCTGTCTACTCTTATGCCATAGCCTCCGGGAGGGAAATACTTCAGTATTTTACCTGGAGAAGGCATAAAGTTTTTTTCTGGGTCTTCTGCGTTTATTCTACACTCTATAGAATGTCCATTTATTCTTATATCATCTTGTAATAGGTTTAATTTTTCTCCATATGCAATTTTTATCTGTTCTTTTATAAGATCCACTCCGGTAATTAGCTCTGTAACAGGGTGCTCCACCTGAATTCTTGTATTCATCTCGATGAAATAAA
>JAAYFT010000193.1 GCA_012728125.1 Tissierellia bacterium
AGGAAGACTAGGCCTCAAGGAGGAATGCTACGACCTCTATCTGTACAAATATTATCTCACAAGAAGAGTGAGATAGAAAAGTAAATATAGTTTTTAACTACAACATTATTATACGAGGAGGTATTATGATCTTAATTTTCGCCGTAGATAGCAATTGGAATATTGGTTATAAGGGAGATATGCTATACAAAATATCTAAGGATTTAAAAAGGTTTAGGAGGATAACAGAAGGCAATATAATCATAATGGGTAGAAAAACCTTTGAATCCCTACCAGATAAAAAGCCCCTTCCCAACAGGATAAATATAGTAATAACTAGAAATAAGGAGTATAAGGCAGGAGATGTTATTGTAATTAACTCAATAGATGAATTATATCCTCTATTAAAAAAGTTAAATCCCAATAATGAAATGGAGAATTTTATTATAGGAGGAGGGGAAATCGCTAGACAGACCTTAGATAATTGCAATAAGGCTTATATAACAAAAATATATAAAACCTTTGAAAAGGTAGATACCTCAATGCCAAATTTAGATCTATTAGACAACTGGAAGATAGTAAACAAGTCTAGGATTTACAGGGATAAGGATGTAGAGTATCAATATGTAGACTATGTAAAAATATAAAGCTACTGGGTAACCAGTAGCTTATGTTAATTTTGACTTTATAATTTCTTCAACTTCATTTTCTTCTGGGAAACGTTCTACCTCTTTTTTAGAGAATACCAATTCATCTCCTAATTTCACTTCGAAAACTCCTCCAGATGAAGGGATGATATTTAACGCCTCTATGGAGTTCTTATGTTCGTTTAATAGGTTTTCTGCAAGAGCAACTGCTCTCTTTACATAGCCTCAAGATGTACAGTACTCGATACTAATTATTTTTTCCATATATCCAATCCTCCTAATGATATATTTAGTATTAATATAATCTATAGTTACCCATTTTATTATAAAATATATCAATAGGACAAAATTATAGTAATTCTTTTCTTAAGTCTTCCATAGACTTGGGAGACAAAAGGCCTAGAGGAACATCGAAAACAGTAATAGCACCAGTTTTACCCTCTTTGGCCATCCTATATACTGCCCTAGCGAAGGCTATTAAAACCGATGCAGCAAATTCCGGGTTGCTTTCAAGCTTTAGGTTGAACTCCATTCTTTGCTTTGAACCTTTTCCAGTTATACCAGTCCTAATGACAAAACCACCATGGGGCATTTTGCAATGATTAAGCATTAATTCTTCTTCACTAATAAAATATACACTGGTATCATAGCCTTGGAAATAATTAGGCATAGTTTTAATATCCCTTTCTATCCTATCCCTATCTTCATCATCTTCACATACTACATAGCAAACCCTTTTATGCCTTTTGTTAACAGGAAGGTCCATATCCTCACAATTTCTAACCCTTTCCAAGGCCTCTTTTATGGGAATAGTATATTGGACTCCGTTTCTTACACCTGTAATCCTACGAATAGCTTCAGAATGTCCTTGGCTCACACCTTCTCCCCAAAAAGTATAATCCCTACCCTTGGGCAAAACCGATTGGCCTAAAAGCCTATTAAGGGAAAAAAGTCCTGGGTCCCATCCTGTAGAAATAAGACTTAATTTTTTAGATTCCAGGGCCACCTTATTTATCTTTTCATAGTATTCAGGTATCCTATTATGGTTGTCGAAACTATCGACAGTGTTAAAATGGGAAGCTATCATAGGGCATTGTTCATCTAAATCCTTTAAAGACCCACCACAGAGAACCATAACGTCGATTTTATCTTTATAATCTAAGATCTCAGATATATGCACTACTTTAGACTTAGTATCTAACTCCTTGGGATCTCTCCTCGTAAATATGGCAATGAGCTCCATATCTAAATTGTTAGAAACCGCAAGTTCTGCTCCTTTACCAAGATTACCATAACCTACTATACCTACTCTGATTTTGTTCATGGATTTACCGTTACAGAAAACTTATAAAACTCTATAAAGTTTAAATCAAACCTTATAAAAGTTTATGTTTCCTTCCTTGTTCATCGTGCCCAGTTTCGGATATTCCTACTCCTGTTTGTTTGACACTCC
>JAAYFT010000194.1 GCA_012728125.1 Tissierellia bacterium
GGTAATATATAGCTCCTCCCTGGTTGTAAAAAGATAGGTGTTCTAACCCTTTTTATCTTCATCCATTTTTTTAAGTTTTTAATGGCTAGATTTAACTCGCTATAAACTATGCCTAGCTCAGAAGTATAGGCTTCAAATTCACTTTTATTTAGATCCTTTCTTAGTTCTTCTACTATATCCTCTTCATATTTAAGTATTGATTCCTTCAACTTCTTAAGCTGTAAGATCCTAAAATCATAGGAAAGGGTATGACCTGCTTGAAAAAATTTCTTTTTCGATTCAAATATATCCTTATTCAAAATACCACCACCAATTTTTATTTGTATTAAATAAATACTTGTTTCCTATAAATATTTTTGACCCTAAAAAGTTGTGATTAATTGTATTATACAATATTTTCCTATTTCGTAGTCCCCTAGTATTAGATTATTACCATGTGTGGTATAATCGTAATAATAATGTCTATATAATATAAAATATAAAAGGACCAGGGGGAAAGTCTTATGGATATGTGGTATCTCATTTTTTTAGTGACTATGCTTATTTTATCCCTAGTATATTATGCTAAAAATATCAAGGACATAAAAATCTTTCGTATCAGCCTGCCAATACTAATAGCTGTTATTTTTGCCTTAATTATTCTTGCTGAACAATTTATATTGCCTTTAAATTCCTATTACATAAAGGCTAAGGATGAAATCTATATTGAGAGAATTATAATGAATGAAATGAGTAAATCTGGCATCAATTATGATACTGGCAGTTTTAAGATAATCAACAGCTTTATAGGCAAGTACCATCAATTGTATTTATGTAAATATGAAAATGATGGAGTAGAAGAAGTAAGATTATTTGATTTTAGACAAAATATATTTGGTCATTTGAAACCTGCCCATGATTTTTCTAAATCAAAAATAATCGATAAAGATTACCATAGTTTCAGATTTGTTAATGATGGTTTAGCTTCTTACTATGTTACATATGGCTATGCTGAAGGGGAAAGCATATATGAGGATTTAAGTGTAGGCAAGTTTAAGATGGGTAATTTTAACCCTGAAGGATACTTTATGCTAGTTGAAAGATATGAACCTGGAAAAACAAGATACCAGTTCATAAAAACATTAATTTTTGGAGCAATAATAGCTTATCGAATAAAAGAAGATCGTAAAAGGGAATACTATACTGTAACAAAGCTTTCTTGGAAGAAATTAAATGTATTGGTAGTTGAGTATTATAAAAAAAGTTAGTATTTTTTATAAATAAAAGTCTTGGTGTTATGTATAAAAACACCAAGACTTTTATTAATTCAATCTCGTCGTAGGTTGGTGAACTCTCACTTCGCTCCGCTCGTGACAGTTCTACCCAACCCTGACTAATCTATTCATTAAGTATAATTTCGTCGTAGGTTGCGGGCTTATAGCTCCTGTTGGTCGCTATAAGCCTCGCCAACCCTGACGGGGGTGATACCTACGAAGGTTTCTGCACCAGCTTGAAACCTTCGGGTATCACTCCCACTCAATTGTAGCGGGTGGTTTGCTTGTTATATCAAATACTACCCTATTTACTTCTGGTATTTCATCTGTAATTCTAGTAGAGATTTTCTCCAACAATTCTAATGGAAGCTTCACCCATTCTGCTGTCATGCCGTCTACTGAATTAACTGCTCTAAGGGCTATGGTATGACAATATGTCCTCTTACCATCTACTACACCTACTGATTGAATGTTAGGCAGGACTGCAAAGTATTGCCATATCTTATTTTCATATCCTGCTTTTTTAATCTCATCCCTATATATATAATCTGCTTCCCTAAGGATGTCTAGTTTTTCCTTAGTTAATTCACCTAAGCATCTAACTCCAAGGCCTGGACCTGGGAAAGGTTGTCTATTGACTATATCCTCACTTATGCCTAAAAGCCTGCCTACTTCCCTAACTTGGTCCTTATATAATTCCCTTAGGGGTTCTACTAGCTTAAAGTTCACATCTTCAGGAAGGCCACCTACATTGTGGTGGGATTTTACAGCTACTTTTCCCTTACTTCCAGACTCTATAATATCTGATTTAATAGTTCCCTGTATTAAAAATTCAATGCCTTCAAGCTTACTTTGTTCTTCTTCAAAAACTCGGATAAACTCTTCCCCTATTATCTTTCTCTTTTCTTCAGGATCCGTTACTCCCTTTAACTTGCCTAAAAATCTATCTTCTGCATCTACCACTATTAAGTTCATATGGAATTGGTCTCTAAAAACCCTTTCTACTTCTTCCCTTTCATTTTTCCTTAAAAGACCATGGTCCACAAATATGCAGATTAAATTGTCTCCAATGGCCTTATGAACCAGTACTGCAGCTACAGAAGAATCTACTCCACCTGATAGGGCACATAGGGCTTTTCCATCCCCTATTTGGCTTTTAATATCTTCTATACTCCTTTTAATAAAATCTTCCATGTTTCCCTCCTTTTATACAATGGACAATTGACAATTGAGAATGGACAATATTACTATCATGCTTTGGGGTCTAGTTTTAGTCAATAGTAAATAATTTAGGTAAGCAGCGAATAAATTCGCTGCTACTTAGACCTAAAAGCTTAACACTACCAATTATTCACTTTTCACTATTTACTATCAACTATTAAATTTATCTTCGACTATAGTTTGGTGCTTCCTTAGTTATATGAATATCATGTGGGTGGTTTTCTATTAATGAAGCAGATGTGATTTTGATAAATCTTGCCTTTTCTTGTAGTTCTTCAATATTTTTCGCTCCAATATAACCCATACCAGATTTTAACCCACCAACTAGTTGATAAACCACATCTCCAAGTGGTCCTCTATAATGGACTCTACCTTCTACTCCCTCAGGCACATACTTCTTCACATCTTGTTGGAAATACCTATCCCTGCTACCTGCATCCATGGCACCTGCAGATCCCATGCCTCTATACTCCTTATATCTTCTACCTTCATATAATACTTCTTCTCCTGGACTTTCATCTGTTCCAGCTAATAAGGAACCTGCCATAACTACATTGGCACCAGCTGCAAGGGCCTTAGTTATATCTCCTGAATACTTAACTCCACCATCTGCAATTACTGGAATACCATATTCCCTAGCCGCTTTAGCACAATTGATTACAGCCGTGATCTGTGGAACACCAACACCAGTCACAACCCTTGTAGTACAAATAGAACCAGGTCCAATACCTACCTTTACAGCATCTGCTCCGGCCTTAATTAAGTCTATTGTAGCTTCGGCAGTAGCTACATTTCCTGCTATTACTTGTAAACTTGGATATTCCCTCTTTATTTTAGCTACAGCTTCTAATACTCCCTTAGAATGACCATGGGCAGTATCAACTACAATAACATCTACCTTGGCTTTTACAAGGACAGCTATCCTTTCCATCATATCGGCTGTTACACCTACTGCTGCTCCTGCCAATAACCTACCTGAACTATCCTTAGCAGAGTTAGGATACTGGATTGATTTCTCTATATCCTTTATAGTTATTAGGCCTGCAAGTTTGTAGTCATCGTCTACCAATGGAAGCTTTTCGATCTTGTATTTTTTCATAATGTCTAGGGCCTCATCCATAGATATATTAATTCTTGCAGTAACTAGGTTTTCTTTAGTCATTACCTCGTCTATTTTCTTTGTAATTTCCTTTTCGAATCTAATATCCCTATTGGTAATAATACCTACTAGTCTACCTGCTTCATCTGTTATGGGGACACCAGATATATGGTATCTCTCCATCAACTCTAAAGCATCTGAAACACTATGGTCTGGTGATAAAAAAAATGGATCAGTAATTACACCATGTTCTGACCTTTTAACTTTGTCTACCTCTAAGGCTTGTCTTTCTATGGACATATTCTTGTGGATTATTCCGATGCCACCTTCTCTAGCCATAGCAATTGCCATTTTGGATTCTGTTACTGTATCCATTCCAGCACTCATTAGGGGTATATTTAATTTAATATTTCTTGTTAAATAGGTGCTAACATCTGTTTCCTTAGGTAAAATCTCTGATTTCCCTGGAAGCAAAAGCACATCATCAAACGTTAAACCTTCACCTACAAATTCCAAAACATTTCCTCCTTTTCTACACTCAAATAGTTTATTAGACATATTATTAGTATAACAACATGTGAAATATTAATACTTTCTACATCTTATTAATAATATATTCTAATTTATAAAGCATAAAAAGACAACTAGAAATAATTTTAAAAAAATTCTTACAAAATTTTGTATTATTTTGGCCTTATTGTAACCACTTTAGGACCATATAACTTTTGAACAATAATACTAAAATATCTCTCCACAAAATGAAAGACCTCAAGGCTTAACCTTGAGGTCTTTCATTTAAAACTATTTTCTTAAACTTTTTGGCATCTTTGGCTGGTAAAAGAATAACCAGCTATTTGTTCCTGTACTTGCATTGGCTACTGCTAAGGATAATACTGCAACTAGGTTAAGTAGATATCTTTTGTTCTTCATGACTCTACCCCCCTCCCCTTTTTTAACCACCTAAAATTTATATAAAATTAAGTGGTAGCTTTAACATCATTTTTTAGATCCCTATTCATAGGCAGAGTAACATCTACTACAAATTCATCCCCCAAATCTTCTAAA
>JAAYFT010000195.1 GCA_012728125.1 Tissierellia bacterium
AATCTTCCCCCTTAAATTTTGATAGTTAATAATTTAACTCGTTTCTTTTTTATCATTATAGTATACCTAGGTACGGTAGGCAAGAATAAATTACCAATTATTAGAAAATTTGTAAAAAAAAACTCCATCATTAATGGAGTTTTGTAAATCTATTATTTATCATATTTAATTAAGGAATTTACATAGTAATTATTTAACTTATCCCTTCCCTTTAAGGATTCTAATTCTATTAAAAATTCCATGGCTACAACTTCGCCACCAAGAGATTCTATTAGTTTTGCTGCTGAATATATGGTGCTTCCAGTAGCCAATAGGTCATCAACTATTGCAACCTTTGCCCCTTTTTCTATGGCATCTGTATGTATTTCCAAGGTATTTGTGCCATATTCTAATTCATATTCATAACTAATAGTATCTGCAGGTAGTTTACCAGGTTTTCTTACTGGAATAAATCCTACTCCTAAACTATAAGCTACAGCTGCACCAAGAAGAAAACCTCTAGATTCTGGACCAGCTATATAGTCAACATCTTTTCCCTTTAAGTCATTACTAATTATATCTACTACCTCTCTAAAGGCATCTCCTTCTTTTATCAATGTGGTAATATCTTTAAAGCTAATGCCTTTATGAGGAAAATCTTCTATAACCCTAATCATCGATTTTAAATCCAAGTTTATCCCTCCAAAATATTAGTTACCATATAAGTTTACCACATTTGTCTATATAATTCCATCAGAAGAAATCAAATGAAGTCAGAAATTTTACAAAAAAAATTCTCCCTTAGGAGAATTGATTAGTGCAGGACACGAGACTCGAACTCGTACGGCTGTTAACCGCTACCCCCTCAAGATAGTGCGTCTACCAGTTCCGCCAGTCCTGCATATACTTTAGAAAGGACTACAAAATTGTAGCCCTTATTTTCTTCACCATATTATTTTACTATAAATTTTAGATTTTTTCAATATCATATTATGGGCAATTATTGTAATTCCTTAGGTATATAAGCCCTTTCTATACCCCTATAGGGATTGAAAAATGTTGGGTCTAGGTCTCCTATTATCTTGCTATCTATAAGCAGTGCCTTATTTTTGAAAAATAAACTTATATAAGGTAGGTCTTCCACTATATGGCTTTGTAATTTATCATAATTCACTGTTTTATTTTGCCTATTTCCATCTAGGAAAGTAGTTTCAAGTAATTGGTCCATGGTCTCGTTGGAATACCTAATAAAGTTTGTATTATAGTCAATTTGTGAACTATGGAATGCAAAGGACAAATCAGGGATAATGGAAAGCTGCCAACCTAGAAGGACCATATCAAAGTCTCCAGATAATAAGTGGTTGTTTATTTCTTCCCATTGGACTTCTATGTCTTCTACTGTTATATCATCAGTCTTCTCTTTTACAGGAATTATATTTACTCCAATCCCTAGCTTTTCTAAGTCCTCCTTTATAAACTCTGCAGTTCTAAGTCTCATTAAGTTGTAGGTATTAGTTAAAAGATTAAGGGAGATCTTGTTACCTTCTTCATCTTCCAATATTCCATCTTCATCAATATCTGCCCAACCTAATTTATCGATTTCCCTTTTGGCCAATTCAAAATTGTAGCCATAAGTATTAGCTTTATCTGATATTAGCCAAGAATCTGGATGGATTGGTACATCTATTTGAGTTCCATGACCTAAATATAGGTTTTGTATAATGGCTTGTCTATCTATACCATAGGCTATGGCCTTTCTTAAGGCCCTGCCCATTTCTCCAGAAAAAATTTCATTTTCAAAATTAAATCCTAAAAACTCATAATTACCTGATACAAATTCGAAGGCCTTTATCCTACTGTTTTGCTCATATTTATCCCAATCCACTGTTATAGTAGTAGCCATATGAATCTGTCCAGTTTCAAAGGCTGTTAAGATGTCCTCTTCATTATCTAATACCCTACCAATAATATTGTCTATATATGGTTTGTCTTTTCTATAGTTTTCATTGGAAGATAATATTATCTCCTTAGTCTTTTCATAGGATTCAAACTTATAAGGTCCTGTTCCAATAGGGGTATAATTGTCCATTTCTAATGCTTTTATATAGTCTTGATTAGCTCCCTTTCCTGTTGCAAATATATGTTTAGGAATTATTGGGAAAGTAAGGACTTCAAGATTGTTTGAAAAAACCCTATCAAAGGTAATTTCTATTCTTGTATCATCAAGAACAGAAACATCCATAATCCTTCTTATGTCAGAAGGGCTGAAGGACCCCATAGACCTAGTGAACATTTCCTTATATGTATTGTCAGTATTAGCATATTTTATAGTATTGATAGTAAATTCAACATCAGCAGCAGTAAATTTTTCTCCATCATGCCAATATACATCGTCTTCTAATTCTATCTGAATTACCTTACCATCATTTTCTATAGTATAGCTTTTAGCCAATTGAGGTATTACATTTAAATCTTTGTCAAAATCGAATAAGCCTTCATAGATCAATTTGCTGAAAAAATAATAGGAACTATTTTCTGTCATCAATGGATTTAAGGTATCAAAATTTGTTAAGGGTACTATTACACTGCCACCCTCAGCAGGAGAATAATCTACTACATCTATTACTTCTTCATCTACGTTATTATCAGATGACGTATCATCTTGAATTTTACAACCTGTAGCCATAATTAGTAAAGCTAAAATCATTAGTATAAGTCTTTTGTGCCTCATGTTCTTCCTCCTTATCTGATGCTGACTACTGTCTTTATCATCTTCCTTATATTGTGAATAAATTTGATATAGAAATAGTTTTCATTGGTCGAGTTTATTATATATTCTTTGTAGACCCTGCTATAGATTCTATAGCTGTCCTTAACTCTTTCTAAATAGTCTTCAGTTTCCTTAAAGGGAATACGTGACAAACTTTCCCCATCTAAACTATATTCTCTATTATTTAACCATTTGTTTACATTGCCACTACCTGCATTATATGCTGCTAGGACTAAATCAATATTGTTGTTGAATTCTTTTAAAAGTACGCTTAGATACCAAGTGCCTATCCTTATATTTATCTCAGGGTCAAATAGGTCATCTTCACTATAGCCTTCTATGGATAATACTTCACTAGCCCATTTACCTGTTTGAGAACTAATCTGCATCAAGCCCTTGGCTTCCTTATTGGATACAGCATAAGTATCATACTTGCTCTCCACATTGATTATGGAAGCTACTAAATATGGATCTATATTAAATTCATTAGAATATTTCACTATAATACTCTCATAGCCAATGGGATATTTTATGGCTAAATAACTTACTCCTACTGCCAACAATATAATAAGTAGTAAAAGTGTAGTAATCGTTCGCTTTATGATTTTTCTAAATATAAACAAAGAAGTACCCCTCCAAGATTAGATTAATTCTTCCAATAATTTGTCTATTTGCGTTTCTAAACTATTAATATCTCCCCTATTATCAATTATCTTGGAAGCTTTTTTCCTCTTCTCATCTAAATCCATCTGAGAATGTATTTTCCTTAAAGCCACTTCTCTTGTAATATTATCTCTTTTCATTAGTCTGTCTATTTGAGTATCCTTATCAACATATACTAGCCATATTTCATCAAATCTAATACCATGTTGAGTTAGTGAGGAATACTCCTCAAACAATAGCGGAATATCGATAAAGATAACTAAATTTTCTTTAGATAATACTTCTACTTTTTCCTTGATAGACTGAAAAATATGAGGGTGGGTTATATCATTTAATTTTTCCCTAGCTTGCCTGTTAGAAAAAATAATTTTACCCAAGGCCTTCCTATTTATAGTTCTGTCTTCTAATAATATATCCTGGCCAAATTCCTCTACTATTTTAATATATGCAGGGGCATCTACTTCAACAACTTGCCTTGCAATTTTATCTGCATCTACTAATGAATAGCCTTTTTTAATGAGATAATTGGCAACTGTAGATTTGCCACTTGCTATCCCACCTGTTAAGCCGATTAATTTGCAATTATTTTGTTTCATACCAGCTGGCACCTACTTCCAAATCCACTAAAAGTGGTACATCTAATTCTATAGCCTTTTCCATAATATTCTTTAATAATTCCTTGACTTCATCTACTTCATCTTTATGGGTTTCAATTATCAACTCGTCATGGATTTGAAGAATTAGCCTTGATTTTAATTTTCTTTTTCTTAGTTCCTGATATACCTTAACCATAGCCATCTTAATTATATCTGCAGCAGAACCTTGTATAGGTGTGTTCATAGCTACTCTTTCTCCAAAGGATCTAATATTATGATTTTTTGCCTTCAATTCTGGTATATACCTTCTTCTATGGAGTATGGTTTCAACATAGCCATTTTCCTTGCCTTCTTTAACTATGTTTTCCATATACTCCTTAACCATCTTATAATTCTTCAAATAGTTGTCTATATATTCCTTGGCCTCTTTTCTAGTAATATTTAAGTCCCTGGCCAAACCATAGTCTGATATGCCGTAGATGATTCCAAAGTTAACAGCCTTGGCATTGGACCTCATTAGTGGAGTGACTTCATCCTTTGGCACATTGAAAACTTCTGAAGCAGTTTTCCTATGAATATCTTCATCGTTGACAAAGGCCTCTATTAATTTTGGGTCCTTTGATATATGGGCCAGTACCCTCAATTCAATTTGAGAATAGTCAGCATCTACTAGGAAATAGTCTTCCTTAGCTACAAAGGCCTTTCTAATCTTTCTTCCATCATCGGTTTTTATAGGAATGTTTTGTAGGTTTGGTTCTGTACTACTGATCCTTCCAGTTGATGTTACAGTTTGATTAAAGCTTGAATGTATTCGCTTAGTATCTTTATTGATAAGATTTAATAACCCATCTATATAGGTAGACTTTAGCTTTACAATCTGCCTATATCTAAGTATTTTATTTATTATTGGGTGTTGGTCCCTTAATTTGTCTAAAACCTCTGCATCAGTGGAATAACCTGTTTTGGTTTTTTTGATGACCGGTAAGGATAATTTATCAAACAGGATTTCTCCCAGCTGTTTTGGTGAGTTTATATTAAACTCTCCACCTGCCAAATCATATATTTCACTAGTTAGGCTGGCTATTTCTTCATCATATTCTTTACCTAAGGTCTCCAACTCTTCCTTATCTATTTTAAAGCCATAAAACTCCATGCTAGCCAATACTTCTACCAATGGAAGCTCCACATTATAATAGAGATTTAACATCTCATTTTCTTCTAAGATTTTCCTTATCTTATCTTCAACTTTAAACACAGTGTCTAAGATAAAAGAAAGATAATTGCCTATTTCTTCTTTAGTTAAATCAGCAAAGGCCTTCTTATTTTTCCCTTTACCTAACAAGGCTTCCTCATCTACTCCATAATATCCCAAGTATTCCCTACTTAAGTTGTTAATTGAATAGGAGCTTTGAGTAGGATTGATTAAATACTCTCCAATCATGGTATCAAAGGAAATATTGTTTATTTCAATACCTAACCTTGATAAGATAACTATATCAGGTTTTAGGTTATGGCCTATTTTTTCTATGGTAGGATCTTCAAATATAGGCTTGAAATCACTGATAAATTTACTATTTTCTTCATTAAAAAGAATAATATGGCTTGGCATATTGGCTGTTTTTATACCTAGGCCTAGGATTTTGTCTTCTACATAGTTGGTATCTGATATTACAAATTTAAAGGCAAACTTTTTCTCTTTTTTTATGCTATGGATTAAGTCCAAGTAATTTTTATCTTCAACTATTTTGAAAGTCAGTTCTGGCTTGTTTTCTTCTTCTAAGCCTGGTGAAATCTTATTGAGAAAAGTATTAAATTCTAACTCCTCAAATAAGTTTCTTAAAGAGTCCCAGTTTGGTTCCTTGATTTCAAATTCATCAAAGTCAATATCTATGGGAACTTCTGTTATAATCTCTCCAAGTTTTCTGCTTAAAAAGGCAAGGTGCTTGTTTTCAGTTAAATTTTCTTTCAGTTTTTTTCCACTTATATTATCTATATTTGCATATATATTTTCTATA
>JAAYFT010000196.1 GCA_012728125.1 Tissierellia bacterium
AAAAGTATTGCCCATAAACTTGACCTAAAAACAGCAGTGGAAATCGGAGAACTTGTGCCAATTCGTTGTATTAGAGTAAAAACTAATGTAGATATTTCTAATGTTAGAATTAATGGGATCAAATATAATACCCAGGATTTAGAATCTAAGCTTTTTATACCTGAAAGAAATAAAGTAATAGTAGATACTTATATTGACTTTGTAAAGAACAAGAAAACTGTTATATTCTGTGCATCAGTAAAACATGCTAGTGAAATAGCAGAACTTTTTAAGGAACATAATATAAATGCAGCGGCAGTATCTGGTAATATGAAAAATACTGAGAGAAAAAGAATACTAAATCAATATGAGTATGGTGATATAAATGTTCTCTGTGCTTGCGACTTATTAAATGAAGGTTGGGATAGTCCGAAAACTGAAGTTTTATTTATGGCTAGACCAACTATGTCAAAGACCCTATATACTCAACAATTAGGCAGGGGTATGAGACTATTAGAAGGAAAAGAATACCTTATGGTATTTGATTTTATTGATAATGCCAATTTATTTAATATGCCTTATTCCTTACATCGGTTGTTTAATATAAAAGAGTACAGACCTGGAGAATATGTATTAGCTCCAGAAAATAAACGAAAATTGGATAAGGATTTAATAGCTAAGGGAGAAAAACCTTCAGTCTATTTAGATTATCCTATTGACATTAGAGATTATGAGATAGTTGATTTATTCAATTGGCAGGAAGAAGTAAAAGATATGATATCTCTTTTACAATTCGTTAGAATGGTAGATGTACAATCTGAAACCATAGAGAGGTATGTGAGAGAAGGAAAAATTATCCCTGATTTAGAAATACCTATGGGTGAGAAAAGGACCTTTAAATATTTTAAAGAGGAGAATGTTCTTAAATATGCTAAAGAGTTTGGATGGGAGTTAATCACCCCAGCAAATATGAAGGATAAATTTATGGATTTCATTAAGAAAATGGATATGAGTTACTCATATAAACCTGTATTATTAAAAGGAATATTTGATCATATGGACGATAAGGGCAGAGTGAGAATAGATGATTTAGTTAATTACTTTATAGATTATTATGAAGCTAGAAGGGAAAAAGGATTAATAGTAGAAAAGAGAAGATGTTTGTACTTAAGAGAATATACTAGAAAAGAAGTAGAGAGAAACATATTGTCAAACCCATTCAAAAGATTTGAAGATATGAATTTCATGAAAAAATCTAAGGATATTGAGTATATAGAAATTAGCAAGCATATTATGAAGAAACTGACTAAAGAAGAAATAAAATGGATAATAGGACACTGTGACATGAAGTTAAATGAATACTATGGAGAGTGAGTACTTTGGAAATAAGACTACTAGACAAAAATAAATTTAAAGACTTTGCCTTAGAATTTATTTATACCACTAGCCATTATTATGATGTAGAGAGAAATCCTAATGAAATATTTTCTATTTCTTTGGTTAAAAAGCCTTTTGCTAAGGAAGTTAAAAAATCCTTTATAGGAAAACTCTATGAGGACTGGCTAGAAAACCCTTCAGCCTTCTCTCTAAATAAAGATGGACAAGTTTTAGGATATTTAGAAGTAGATAGGGAAGCTTGGAATAATAGATTGAGAATTACAGAAATACTAGTCTTAGATGAATTTAGAGGCAGGGGCTATGGGACTATCTTAATCAACAAGGCAAAAGAAATATCCAAAGAAGAAGGATTTCGAGAAATAATCCTTGAAACCCAAACTTGTAATACAAGGGCCATAGACTTCTATATAAAAAATGGCTTTATAGTAAATGGAATAGACCTTAGCTGCTATTCCAATGATGATGTGGAGAAGAAGGAAGTAAGGTTAGAACTGGTATATAAACTATAATATTTTCCCATAAGTTATTTTTATAACAAACCCTCAAGTATAGAAATTATCAATTATACAAGAGATTCTTCCTATAATATAATTTAAATGGATTATATTATAGGAGGTTTTCTTATGGTACAGAAAAACAGAACTTATGCAATGATTTTTTCAGGATTAGCAATAGCACTAAATATCGTTCTTGGCACAGTAGTAGATATGTTAAGTATTCCTTTATTATTTTTAGATACTGTGGGAACTATCTTTACTGGTGCAGTATTTGGGCCTTTTTATGGGGCAGTTGCAGGAGGATTAACTAATGTAGTTCAAGGGGCTATAACAAATCCAAAGACAATACCCTTTGCCCTTGTTAATATTGCAGTAGGATTAGTTGTTGGATATATTGCTAGAAAGAAAAAGTTAGGCTATGGCACAGCTGTTATAACAGGATTAATCCTTTCGATAGTTGCTCCCCTTAT
>JAAYFT010000197.1 GCA_012728125.1 Tissierellia bacterium
CATTAACTGCCATGGTCATATCTCTAATGTTGGTACCTACTACCATAATATTGTGAGTATCGTGGCCTACAGATTCTGCAAAGGCCCCTTCCCTTAAACCAAAGCCCTTTACGAAAGCCTTGCCTATTGAATTTGAACGATTATATCTTTCAACACAGGCTATGGCTAAAGTATCCTTAGAAACATCTGGTTCCACTACACCTCTACTAGTCCTTAAGGTTTCCTCTCCCTTACCTGTCAAGTTTTGATCTGGTATTACTTCTATACACCTTACTCTTACAGTAGGTGAATTTGCTAAGATTTCTAAATCCCTTTCAGTAATTGGACCTCTTTTAACAGAGTTTTTCACTTCTTCAGGATAAATATATCTAGGTAAGTCTATTAGAAGCTCTCCATTGGCAGCTACCAATTGTCCTTTTAGGAATACCCCTGCTATGGTCATTTCGTAAATATCGTCTATAATAGCTATGTCTGCTTGTTTTCCAGGAGCTAATACTCCTACATGGTCAAGACCAAAATATGTGGCTGGATTTATGGTTGCCATTTGAATAGCTTCTGCTGGACTAACTCCCTCTCTTATGGTCCTTCTAATTATTTCATTCATATGACCTAAGGTTTCTAGGTCTGCTGCTACCATATCGTCAGTAGCTAAAATACATCGTCTAGAGTCCATACCTTCTTCTGTAACTGCCCTTATGCATTCTGCCATGTTCTTTTGGGTTGAGCCTTCTCTCATAAATAGATAGACTCCTTGACGAAGTTTTTCCACTGCCTCTTCCTTTGTTGTAGTTTCATGGCAGGAGCATTTTCCAGCTGCTGCTATAATATGGGCTGCTAATTCTTTCCCGAATAGTTCTGGAGCATTTCCATCTACTACCATGTTTCTTGACCTTGCATACATGGTAGAAGCAAGTAAGTCTGTAATTACTTCTGGAGTATTTCTGTATACATGTATAGCATTACTAAAACCTTGTAACTCTCCAATTCCAATTATATTTTTATAATTTAGTAAGTCCTCCATATCCTTAGAGTTTGTATCATAACCTGCTGTTTCCAATCCTGGGCAATCAGGTGTTAAGGCAGGGACTACTAAATAAACATTAGATGGAACATTGTCTATTTCATCAGCTATAGCCTTCATACCTACAGGACCTAGGGCATTTCCTATTTCATGTGGGTCAGCAACCAAGGTAGTAGTTCCAGAAGGTATAGATAGCCTGGAAAATTCTGTAACTGTAAGCATGCTTGATTCAAAATGCATATGGGAATCTATAAAGCCTGGTGATAGGTACTTTCCACTTACATCTATTACTGTTGTATCAGGCCCAATTAAATCTCTACAGTCTCCCACAAGTAAAATATATTGGTGTTTTATGGCTACATCTGCCCTATAGATTTCTCTAGTAATTACATTGACTACTTCTCCTCCAACAAGGACCGTATCTGCAAATTCCTTGTTGCTCATTAGAGCATCTATTAGAGACCGGTATTCCATAGCCATTTTCAAGTACTTAGTATCTTTCAAGTCTTTCCCCCCTTCTATGGTCCTTCTAATAATTCTTTATTAAAGTCCATTTCATCAATAATACCAATAATGGCAGCATCTATAGGGGCATCCAATTTTCTAGCAGCTATCCTACCTGCTGTGCCAGTAGTATAGACTACCAATTCACCTATACCTGCACCTACAGTGTCTACAGCAATGATTGGATCTCCTTTTGGATTTAATTCTAAATCGAGAGGCTGTGTAATCATCAGCTTAGACCCTATTAATTTTTCGTCCTTTCTAGTTGCAACTACTGTTCCTATTACTCTTCCTATGAGCAAGTTTAGCCCCCCTTACTTAAATTGGATTGAAATATTTTTTTCCCTAGCCTTATCCTTGGCCAAAGGAGTTAATATGGTTCCCCTTGGTAACACCAAATTAGATCTTGCTGATATGGACAAAATATCATTTTCCGTAAGTACCCTTTTATTAGTTTCTACCTTTGTTGGATTATCAGCTTTAGAAGCTTGAACTCCATCAAAGAAAACTTGGTTAAAATTCTCTTCACTGATTTCAATAGCTCCCATATTCCCCAATGCCCTAATATGGCCATCAATTAAATTTAAAATACCTTTGTTTTCAGTCTCTTGGCCTAAGTATTGCCTTACTGAGCTAAAATCAAGATATACTTTTTTGTTTTTGTAAAGAAAGGTCCATATAAGGCTGGGTACAAAGCTATCTATCATACCTAATGCTACTTTTGATAAGGTATTTATTGTAATATTAGGTCCTATTAAGACTGAATTTTCCCTTACAATGTCTTGTAGGTTAAATACATCTGCTTCCTTGTAAATTTTATATGGATTTAGATTGTCAATAATCCTTTTAGTATCTACTATGCCTTCCGCCATGAAGGAAAAGGCTAAAGATACTTTCATACCCCTTTGTTTTAGTGACCTAATATATTCTAATTTCTTATCTAATCTAATATTTGAACCATTGAAAACTACTAATACACTTTCTCTACTATCCGAACTACTATCCCCCTGAATCCTCCTAGCTAGATCCTCCAATACATTTGAAGTTATCTTGGTTTTCATCTAAAACACTCCAATGGCTTTATTCGTACTTACTTAAGATTACCCTTTCTACTTCTGCATGTGGTCTTGGTATTACATGAACTGAATGTAGTTCTCCTACTGCCCTTGCTGCTTCAGCCCCAGCGTCTACTGCAGCCTTAACAGCTCCTACGTCTCCTCTAACCATAACAGTTACAAGACCGAAACCTATTTTTTCATAGCCTACTAAAGTAACATTAGCAGCCTTAACCATGGCATCTGCTGCCTCAATGCTTCCAACCAATCCTTTAGTTTCAACTAAACCCAATGCATTACCCATTCTAATTCCTCCTTATTATTAATTAATTTGCTATTTTTCTTTTTTATTTTTGTTGACTACTTTTCTTCTTTTTTGTTTTTACTTTCTGTTTTCTTATTTTTAGTCTCCGCCTTGTTGTCTTGCTTCTTTTTCAAATTATTGCCAAACTTAGCGATTAATGCTTCTACTTCTTCATGGGGTCTAGGAATTACATGGGATGAAAATATGACTCCTACCCTATTGCCAGCTTCAACCCCTGCATCCACAGCTGCTTTTACAGCAGCTACTTCCCCAGCTATTTGTATATTTACACCTACTGCTTTGCCTACGCCTATGATCTTCTCAAAGCCTACTAAGGTTACATCAGCAGCCTTACTAGCAGCGTCTAAGGCAGTAACAGCAGTTGTAAGTCCCAATGCTTCTATGAGGCCTACCGCTTTACCCATTTTACACCTCCGCCTTTATCAATAATTCTTTTTGATTCTTTCCACTGCTTCTTCTAAAGTTATGGTCTTCTTAGTACTTATACCTTCTACAACTTCCCTTTGGCCATTTATAATCTCTGTTAACAATTGCTCTTCTCTTTCATCTAGGTTGGATAGGCTTCCTGTCCTAGATATACTTGGTCTAGATATGCTTGAACTAAAAATAGGGCCTTTATTTACTATGTTTTTCATACCAACCCTAGATAATGGATTTACCATGTTATTTCACCACCATCAACATCGAAAACTTTATCCACTTCGTCATGAGGTCTTGGGATTACATTGGCTGAGATCACTTCAGAAACAGCTCCTGCTCTGTCTTTAGCAGTTTCTACCGCTGACATAACTGCAGCTACTTCTCCAGCTACTGTAACTGTGACTAATCCTGAACCTACAATTTGAAAGTCCATTATCCTTACATTGGCAGCCTTTAGCATGGCATCTGCTGCTTCAATGGCCCCAACTAAGGACCTAGTCTCAACCAATCCTATGGCTTCTCTCACTTTACCACCTCTCTCCTAAATACTTGGAAAAACTTTCTCCAATTATGTTCACTTAATCTTAATGCTTATTTCATCAAAATATTTGGAAAATATTTGCTAATCTCTATTCTATCATATCCAGGTATTATAGCTCTACTAAATTTTCCATTTTGGTCATTTAATGGTTTGGTCGCATCTATACCTACCTTATCAGTCACTCCCCTTAGATCGTGGGATGGTTCCAAAGATGAGCCTAAGGCTCCTTCTACCATGACATAATCCATTGACGCCTGAGATCTTGTAGTTATGGCCCATTCAATATCCTGCAGATCAAATATATCTACGTCATCATCTACTATGACAACATGTTTTAAATCCTTGTTTAAGCCTAAGGCAGCAAGTATTGCAGTCTTGCCGTCTCCTTCCCTTCGCTTCCTAATGGATACAAAGGCATTAAATCTATAGCCTCCACCTTCTGTTACATTTACATCTACTACATCTACTTGATTCTTTAGGTGGTAATATAGTTCTACTTCCCTAACTAATCCATTGGATACATGTTCTTCCCTACAAGGAAAGGCAGTTTGGTAAATCGGATTATTTCTATGTAGTACGCAAGATACCTCTATAATTGGATGGGGAGCTTGAGAACCATAATAACCCATTAGTTCACCAAATGGCCCTTCTAATTCTCTTTTACCAGGAACAATCCGACCTTCTAGAACTATTTCAGCATTGGCTGGAACCAATAAATCTACTGTTTCACAAGCTACTAACTCCAGTGGTCTACCCCTTAAGCTTGAATCTATTTCAAATTTATCTACTCCATAGGTTGCTGAGCTGTATTGAGATGCCATTAAAAATGGTGCATCATAGCCAAAGACTATGGCCACTTCTAAGGCTTTTCCCTGTTTTTCCAGTTCTAAAAAGTCATTGGTAAGTTTTGGTGAAGCTATTAAGGCTGATAGTATATTTCCACCATTTACTTGAAGCCTCCTAATAGATGTAAAGAACTTACCAGTGGTAGGATCCTTGACTACCATAACTCCTGCTGTAATGAAACTAGATGAGTCCTTTTCCTGAAATTTATTTATAGGAAGTAATTTTGGTAGGTCTATATTTCTCTTTATGATGTTTTCTTTAATAGGTCCAGTATTAACTACTTTATAGGGCTTAGGATTAACTAAGGCATCCATAAATCTTTCTATCCTATTTTCATGGGTCAGGCCTAATAGGCTATAGATTATTTCCCTATCACCATATAAACCTCCAATGGAAGAAAAGGGATTATTCTTTATTTTGTTAAATAGAATAGGCTGCCTATTGTTAAAATAGGAAAGCACTGCTCCCATTTCATATATATGGTCCACTTCCCTGTTGCACTCTAAAAGTAGATTTCTCTTCCTCAAAAAATCCAAGGTGCTTCTTAGCATTTCTCTCCCCCCTTTTCTACCCTTTCCATCTATTTACTAAATTGTTGTCTATGCCTAAAGTATCTAACAATCTACCTGTCATATTGATTACCATATCTTCTATGGTCTGTGGGTGATTGTAAAATCCAGGACTTAGGGGAAATATGGTAACTCCTATCCTAGCAAGCTTTAGCATGTTTTCCAAATGTATAGGGCTTAAGGGTGTTTCCCTAGGAACTAGGATTAGTTTTCGCCCTTCCTTTATAGTTACGTCACAGGCCCTAGATAATAATGAATCAGTATATCCGTTGGCTACGCTGGATAGGGTCTTCATAGAACAGGGTACTACTATCATCTTATCAACCTTAAATGAGCCACTTGCTATTGGGGCTGCTAGGTTTTTATTGTCATGGTAGTAAGTTGCCATGGATTTTAGCTCTTCAAGACTAACACCACATTCATGATTAGTTACATACTCTCCCATGGTAGATACGACAAGATGGGTTTCTATATTTAATTCTTTCAGTGCTTTCAACAGGGATATGCCGTATATGGAACCACTACCCCCAGATATTCCAACTACTACCCTCATCTTATTTCCTCTCTTTCTATGTATTAGACAGGCGGAAATAGCCTAAATGGTATATGGTAGGAGGCCCTACCATATACCTCTAATAATCCATCCTTATCCATTATTCAACTTTATTTTCTGGGTCTCCTCCACCTAACCATGGGTCTATTCCCTTTTCCCATGCTTCCTTATACTCATCAAAGGTCATAAGCTTAGTAAATATACTTAAGTCCTTTAATCCATATTCATGCATTTCTTGTGTTTTTGAATAAGTGGCATCTGTTAGTGTAATTACCTTGTATGCTCTAGCCAATGCATCTGTAGCTGTACTTCTCACACATACGTTGGTCCAAGTACCAGTAACTACAACAGTATCTATATTTTCTTCTCTTAAATATAGGTCTAAATCTGTATATGCAAATCCACTATGTCTTCTTTTCTTAACTATATATTCGTCTCCTTCAGGCTGTAACTCAGGAATAAAGTCTGAGCCCCAAGTTCCATCTACTGCGTGAACTGGTCTAACTTTGAAGTCTGCGTCATTTTTTCTATGGGCTTCTTGTATGTGAACTATTTGAACATCAAAGTTACCATTAGCATTTCTTTCCCTTACCCATTTTAAGATTTCTTGAAGTTTTGGGATTATAACCCTATTTCCTTCACAAAATAGAGCTCCATCTGGATGAGCAAAATCATTTAACATATCGATAATTAAAATTGCATGTCTTGGCATTTAAATTCCCCCTTAAATATTTTCTTTAAAATGTTATTCTTCTTGGTAATACTTGAATACTTTGTCTCTTAACAAATTTTCCAAATCCTGGTTGTACCTTAATACCCTTAATATTTCTTATATGTTGATCTATTAGTTCAGGATGTTCTTTCCTATAGGAGTTTTCATATTCCTTACTATATAGATTTGGATATTCTTTGAATATTTCAGGATATTTTTCTTCTACTCCTTCTGGATACTTGTGAACAACTTTTTGTAGTTCATCGTCTGTTAAGTTAGCTAAAGTACTATGGTCTTCATCTTTAAACACTAAGTTTCCACGAACTATGGTCATGGCCACCTTGCCGGTTAATTCCATTCCTTCTAATGGAGTATAACCACACATGGAAGCTTGCTCTTTAGGATCTATAACCCATTTCTTATCTAGGTCTATTATTGTAAAGTCAGCATCTGAACCGATGAACATGGCACCTTTCTTTGGATATAATCCATAATGGATTGCTGCATTGGTAGATAGTATTTCTACAAGTTTGCTTAAAGAAATTCTGCCTTTATTGTAACCTTCGCTAACTAAAATAGGAACCATGGTCTCTACACCTGGTATACCTGGGAATGCAGTCCAGATATTCATTCCCTTTCTAGCCTTTTCGCTTTCTATTTCATATGGTGCATGGTCAGTAGCTATGAAGTCTATGCTGCCGTTATTAATGCCTTCCCAATGCATTTCGTTGTCTTTTTTAGTTCTTAACGGTGGAGCTATTTTAGCTAAAGCACCATATTTAGACATTGCATCTTGATAGTTTAGAGTTAGATAATGTGGACAGGATTCTGATGTAACATTTAAGCCCCTCTTCTTGGCTTCTCCAACTAGTTTTGCTCCAATACCTGTACTCATATGAACTATATGAAGTCTTGCTCCAGTATCTTCAGCAAAGCTTATACCTAACTCAATGGCAACTTTTTCTGCCAATTCCATTCTTGCTTCAGCCCAAGCTGGTCCGTCCATTCTACCTTCTCTTTGGAATTTCTTTACATAGAAATCGCACATAGCAAAGTTCTCAGCATGAATACCTATTGGTAATCCTGTTTTAGAAACAGCTTTAAAGGCTTCATACATTTCTGGATCTGTTACCCTTGGGAAAGTTGGTACTGATGGAGTCATATAGGCCTTAAATGCAACTACACCATAATCCGCTTGTTCCTGAACATTGTGGAGCCAATCATTTCTAACGTCTTCTCCAGTTACTCCACCCCACATAGCATAATCAACTAATGCTTGAGGAGCCACTAAGTCTAATTTTAGTTTTAGCTGCTCTACACTTCTTGCAGATGGAACTGAACAACATGGCATGTCGATTATAGTTGTTACTCCACCTCTAGCAGCAGCTGCTGTACCAGTTAGGAAGTTTTCTCTATGTGGAAAACCTTGGTACATGAAGTGAGTATGGGAATCTATACATCCTGGTAATGTTAGAAATCCCTTTGCATCTATTATTTCTTTAGCCTCTACCCCTTCTATATCGGTTAAAAAACCAGCTATCTTTTCGTCTTTAACTAAGATGTTAGTTAGGACAGTGTCATCCCCTTGAGGTATCCTGGCATTAGCTATAATAAGATCATACATACATAAGCCTCCCTTTATATAATTTGTAATAATAATACCATATTAAGGTAAAATATTCCTTGTTAGTTTCTTATAAAAATTTCTGGTCTTATATACGAATATTCTAAATCTTTTGTGGGAATACTATAATATTTTTGTGTATTTTCTCCATACCCTTTATCCATCACTTTAGTTATAATACAATATACTTAGTATACATATGTTTATAAGATATGGTCTATTATTTAAAAATAGGAGGGGGATTAGATGGCCTTAAAATTAATCGATTTATCTCAAGAGATCTACCAGGGTATGAGTATTTTCCCTATGCATCAGCCTACATTTATAATGACTAATATGACCCATGAGGAAAATATGAAGAAAACCGGAAGCAAAACCTTAGGTTTTTCTGCAAGAAATTTACTTATAAGTGAACACTGCGGTACCCACTGCGATGGAGTATGGGAGTATAATCCAGAAGGACCTACCATTGATAAAATGCCTTTAGAGTATTTTTGGGGATCAGCAATTTGCCTTGATGTATCCCATGTGAGATACCCAAATTATATTGAACCTAGGGATTTAGAAGATGCCTTAAGAAGGTCTGGTCAAGAAATTAGGAAAGGAGATATAGTCCTTCTATATACTGGCCACCATGATAGGGCCTTTGGTACCGATAAGTTTCAAACTGAATATTCTGGTTTAAGCTATGAAGGTGCCAAATGGCTAGCTGAAAAGGGAGTAGTTAATATTGGAGTAGATGCTCCAGCCATTGATTTAACTCCAGATGATATTAATTTCTCTGCCCATCTTGTTTGTGGAGAATATCATATAACCAACACCGAAAATTTATGTAATCTAGACAAGTTAGTTAATAAAAGATTTTTATATATTGGGTTGCCCTTAAAGATAAGAGATGGATCAGGTTCACCTATTAGAGCTGTAGCCTTAGTTGAGGAATAAAAAAGATTCTTCGCAAAAGCGAAGAATCTTTTTTATTTTTGATGCTTTTGAGGAGGCTTTTTTACTTTTCCAGTAATTTCTTTATCTTCAAAGCAATTTCTAAATTCAACCTATGGTTTGGATTTTCCAAATCCATACCAGTTATTTCACATATACGGTTTATCCTGTAAAGAATCGTATTATAATGGGTAAAGAGCTGTTCGGATATTCTAGTCAAATTTCCATTATTATTAAAATATTCTTCCAAGGTCTTTACCAACTCTGTAGACCTTTTTTCATCATAATCTACTAGAGGTTTTAATGTAGTATTGTAGAAATCCTCCAATTCTTCTTGTAACATGTCTTGGGATAAAATTTTAAATATTCCCAACTCATCAAAGGTAACTATGTCATTAGGAGATATTACCTTTCCAATCCTAACGGTTCGAACTGCATCTTGGAAACTTTTATCTACATTGTCTAAGCCTTTGTATATTCTCCCTATACCTATTTTAACATTTAGAGAATTAAATTTATTATATATGCATTCAATTATTTTTTCGTTAAAATCTTTTAACCTACTAGATATTTGCGTGTTATCTTCAAAGCTAAGTAGTATTTGTACTCCATTGGCTTTAGTGGATACTATGCCTTCAAACTTTAAATAATCCATTAATTCTTCGATTATAGATACTATTGGATTTAGGCAATCCTTCATATATTCAATGGAAAGGTCTTCGTCTTTTCTTTCATCTTCAAATTTAATACTCATAACTTCTATAACATAGTAATTGTCCAATGGCAAATTGAAAAACCTTGCCCTGTCTAAGGCCTTTCTCTTTCTTTTAAGGTCTACAGATATTAAATCTTCAAAGAATTCAGATCTATACCGTATTTCTACTTCCTTTATGGATAACTCCTGTAATATATAAAGGGATATGGTAGTGGATACTGATTCTATAATGGCTAGATCAAAACCTCCTAAGGGCATATCTGTACTCCAGGTAAATAGATGGCCGTAGATATGGTCTCTTAACACTATTGGCATTATCATCCTCTTTACATATTTCCCATTTATTAGGACCCTATCCTCTATTAGCCTTTTAGATTTATTTTTACTATTGTTAGGATTATAAAATTCCCTTACTTCTCCTATCAATTCATCATATGTATTTTCACTTATTCCGCTTAAGCATTCTACTATTTCATTTGAATAGTTTAAGTGAAGTACTACTGGATTTCTTACATTGTTTTGGACTATTTCTGTTAAAGTCTTTAGTCCACTACCTTCTAACATTGCATTCATTAAATCTTCATGGACTAATTCAATTCTCTCCAATAGGGATGCTTGTTTATTAAATATCTCTTTGAAAGTAGCCATCATTACTTCCGATAAGGGAATGGAGTAATGAATGTCGATAATTGGGAAGCTTAACTCGTTGGCTAATTCCAATACTTCATTATCTAAGGATTCTAAATAGGGTGCAATCTTTATGCCAATGCCAGCTAATTTCTTCTGAGCACATTGGCTAATTAAGTCTTTTTGTGCATCAATATTATCTTTTTTAAAGGAGTAGGCAGTGGTCAATAGAAACTCTCCCTCTCTTGTCCATTCCACTATATCTGGATCTGCCATAATATTCACTCTTGATATTGTATTTCTAGCACCTCGAAATCCTGCAATTAATTTGCAGGATTTCATCACATCTAGCTTTAACAAATCTTCTATACTAATGCCATTTTGCCTAGCCACATTAACACCTTCTTTTTAGGGAATTATCCATTTCCACAATTTCCTAAAATGGTTTCTCAATCTTTCTTCCTTTTACATATCTAGCTATAATATTCCTGTCGTCACCTATATATATGAATTTTTGCAATCTCTCTTCTATAGTTAATTCCTTTATATCTGAAAGGGATGAATCATCTATAACTAAAGCGTCAAAATCATAATCTTCTTCAAAACTACCTACCTTGCCAAAGAAACTACCTCCACCCTTTGTTGCTAAATAGAATCCCTCACTAAAGGTAAGGGGAGCTAATTCCTTATTAGTTTCTAGCCACTTCATCTTAGATGCTTGTATGGCTCCTGCAATGATGCTCATCATACTTAAACTATTGCCCCCTGAAATATCTGAAGCCAAGCCTACAGGTACGCCCATATCTAAAAACTTTTTAACTGGCATTATACCACTAGATAAATTATAGTTGGAATAAGGGCAATGGGCAGCATAAACTCCATTTTCAGCCATTAGTTCTATTTCCTCATCCGTATTATATATGCAGTGGGCCATTATAGTTTTTGTTTGGCCAAATAAATTAAAATCATCATAAACTGAAGCATAATTCTTAGAAGCCGGGAACAGTTCCTTAACCCATATTACTTCACTTGTATTTTCGTTTAGATGGGATTGTACTGGTGCCTTATGTTTTATAGCTAAACTTCCTAAGGCTTCTAAAAGTCCTTCAGTACAAGTAGGTGCAAATCTAGGGGTTATTATTGGCTTTACAAGTTCAGATTTATCCTTATACTCTATTAAGATCTCTTCTGTTTCTAAGATAGAAGTTGCCGTATCCTCTGTTAATTCCTTTTTAGTATTTCTATCCATATTAACCTTACCTACATATGCTCCAAGGCCAGATTCTATAAATAAGTCCATTAATAATTTTGTACTTTCTTTATGAATACTGGCAAATACAACTGACCTTGTTGTACCAACACTCCATAGGTCCTTTATTAGCCTTGTAAATACTTTTCTAGAGTATTCTAGATCGTAATATTTTTCCTCTTCAGGAAAGGTATAGGTTTCCAGCCAAGGAATAAGCTCCTTATCAAGTCCTAAACCTCTATTGGGATATTGGGGAGCATGAAGGTGAAGGTCTACAAAACCTGGTATAATTAATTTTTTTGTATAATCTTTCAAAGGATAGTCTTTGTAGGATTCCTCCAAGACTTTAGATATTTTAACAACTTTTCCATTTTCAACGATCAAGTATGAATCCTCATAGATTTCCAATTTATCCTTAATGGAAGTAAAGACTATATCCCCCTTAAACACCATTTTATCCATAAAATTTCACCCCTTCAATTATTATCTAGTAGTCTTGAAGTCAATATTTCCCTATAGATGCAGATATATTATATTCTTTACTAGATAATAATCCTATGTATATATTATACAAATTGTTAAGGGATTTTAATTATTCTACTTCCATAATTCTCAAGTTGGTTAATACACTTCCAACTATCTCTCCACTTTCTCCATATATAGGTGCTGCTACAGTTATACATGGCTCATGGGTTACTAGGGAAATATATGGTTTAGTTATATGGTTATTGCCCTTCATTACATCGATAAACCATGGTCTAAAGGCAAAATTTAACCCTATGCCCTTTGTACTATCAGATGCTATTACATTTCCTTCTTTATCTGTAACATATACAAAATCCAAGTGTTGACTGTTATTCATAAAATCTTGGAGCAGGTCTTTTAGCCCTTCCTTTGATATTTTATTTATATCTAACTTCTCAGATAAGCCTGTCAACAAGCCTAATATCCTATTGCTTTCTTTTGTTTGAGCTTCATTTAATTGTGTGGCCTTTACGAATTCTCCTGCCAATTTATTTTGAGATATTGACATTGAATGAAGCTGCTGGGAAATATTGCTAAGCTTGTCCATTAAACTACTTAGCTCTTGGCTAGAAGCACTTACTTGTTGACTGCTGGCAGCCGTTTCTTCAGCCATAGCAGAAACCGTATCTACTTCATCAAATATATCCTTAGTGATGTTAAAGTCTTTTCTTAAAAAGTTTATTATGCCATTTACAGTATTTCTTACACTGTCTATGAGGTCTTTCATCTCATAAAATCTATTGGCTGTTTCTGTTGCTTCTGTAGAGTTAGATTCTATTAACTTAACAGCCTCTTCTATATTAGTGGCTGTTATATAGGTTTGGTTTTTAATTTGGCTTGCCGTATTATGTATTCTTTCTGCTGCTACTTTTGACTCCTCTGCCAGTTTTCTGACTTCTTCAGCAACTACTGTAAATCCACGTCCAGCCTCTCCAGCTCTAGCAGCTTCAATTGCAGCATTTAATGCTAGTAAGTTTGTTTGCTCAGATACTTGGGTCACTGAATTAACAACGGTGCTAATTTCCTGAGACTTTAATTGTAATTCCCTAATATTTTCAGCAGACATCCTATTGGATTGGACGGTTTTATCGATGTCATCTGTAAGCTTTGTTAATATCTCCCTTATATTATCAGTTATCTGCTTAAATTCTTCTATTATAGTTGCTGATTCTTCCGTTTCCTTTTCCAATCTTATAGCATGTTCCAAAAGGTTATGGACTAGATTAGCTATGTTTTCTATAGAATGGGCTGTTTCATCTGCTCCTTTGGCCACTTCTTCAATAGCTTGTAATACTATTTTATCTGATGCATTTGCTCCCTCCACTACCTCAATTAGCTTATTTGAATAATAGGCATTTTTTTGAGCAGATATCTCAAATTCTTCTAACATTGCCATCAAATAATTTACTAGATTCTCAAACTTAAAAAATATGTCATGTTTGTTTTTACACTCTTTTAAATAGGCTAAGGACCCATAAAAATCACCTGATACCATAAGGTCAATTGTTTTAGATATTCTTTTTATTACATCATCTAAATCTGTACCCCCAGAAAACAGTATGATTATGCCAACTATTATGGACCCTATTAGGCTAATAATTATCGGTACAATTAAAGTCTCAACTTCAATTTTCATTATAGATGTGACAATCAAAAATAAAAGAGTAGGTATAACTGATAAAATCACTATTAGTGGAAATCTTTTCTTGTCCATTGTTTAACCTCCTGTATATTATTGAAAAATTCTATTAAAAAACTACCCTATACCCATAGCCCTATAATGTTAATTTAATGCTTGTACCTTTATTTTAGAGTAACATATGAAATAATAAAAGTCTAGTAAATTACTGAATTTCAACATTAATCTGAGAAAGATTTTCTTCCATATTTAAGAAAGTAGACCAAATATTGAGGGTTTATTGTCCTTAGGCCTAGTGTTATACTTTATAAAAAATGTAACTATTTTGTAACCTTTAGAAAGGAGGCAAGCAAGAAGGTTAAATTTACTTACACTTTAAGGAGGAAATAAAATGAAAATCAATATATTTAAAGGAAAAAGAAAAGTAGTTTACTCATTGCTAGCTGCCGCTATACTAAGTTCATCTGCAGCAAGTGCTGCAAGTAATAATACACCAAATGTTACTTATGGAAGAAGGAACAATAATAGAGGATATACAATAACTTATTACTTTAATATTGGCAAAAATAATAATGATAGATACAATAACAATAACAACAATTCAAATGATACAATTGCTGAATACCCAAAATGGACTTGGACTATTATAACTTCAAAACCAAAAACAAGACCTGGAACTATAGTAGAATTACCTAATAAGCCAAGCAATCCACAACCAAGTACTCCAAGCACACCAAGCAATCCTACTACACCAAGTAATCCAAGTACACCAAGTAACCCAACAAACCCAAGCAAACCTACAAATCCCAAACCAGCAGAACCAACTAATCCTGCTCCAACAACACCAGAAATCTCTGGATTATCAGAATTTGAAGCAGAAGTTGTTAGACTAGTAAATATCGAAAGACAAAAGGCAGGTTTACAACCACTTCAAGCCAGTGTAGAACTTTCAAATGTTGCTAGAAAGAAATCAGAAGATATGGCTAAGAATAATTATTTCAGCCACACATCACCTACCTATGGTTCACCATTTGACATGATGAAATCCTTTGGTATTAAATACAACACTGCAGGTGAAAATATTGCTAAAGGACAGCTTTCACCACAATCAGTAGTTAATGCTTGGATGAACTCTTCAGGCCATAGGGCAAATATATTAAATCCTAGCTTCAATAAAATTGGAGTAGGACATTACAAGTCTAGCAATGGGACAAACTACTGGACTCAAATGTTTACTAATTAGTAGTTTTTTAACAATATTTTAATATGTAAGCCTATGTGGTATAATAATAGTTAGCTTTCCGAAATATGGAGGCTAACTATTTTTTTGTAGGTGATAGAATGAATAAAGAACAAGAAAGAAGAAGGCTACTAGGAGAAGAACCCGTTGGTAAACTATTATTTAAATTCTCA
>JAAYFT010000198.1 GCA_012728125.1 Tissierellia bacterium
TAGCGAGATGGACACACCTGTACCCATACCGAACACAGAAGTTAAGCATCTCAACGGCGATGGTACTAGGGTGGAGACGCCCTGGGAGAGTAGCAAGTCGCCAGGCCCTTAAAAAATAAAAAATATAAATAATGGAAAGTCTTATTACGTTGGTTCGTAGTAAGACTTTCTTTTATTTTCAATTCACAGTTCACAATTGTTTGGGTCCTGCCTAAATGTCTTTAAAACATATAAAAAATGACAAATTGTATGAACGCCTCTGAAAGATTTGTTATACCTTCCAGCAAAGTGAGTAATTTGTCATTTTTTAAGATCCCTCCTTAACACTCAGGATGTAAACATTATGGTGATTTACAATTGGTTCTTATTGTTAAGGCGGTGATATCTATTGTAATGAAAGTTTACATATTATATAATGGAAATATCGAGAAAAAATGACATCAATATAAGGGGGAACATAATGAAGAAAAATAAAAAGATTCTAGGGATTGTGTTACTAACTACAGCACTATTAGCAGGTTGTAAGGGGAATGAAATTCCCAAAGAGGAAGAAATAATTAACAATATAGAAGTACCTACCATAGTTACAGAATTAGACTACTTACAACAGCCCTCTACAAATTGGGCTGCCTACAAAGAAACTCTTCCTGTGAAGGGAATCTATATGACAGGCCATACTTTGGGATTTAAAAGTAGGTTTCATGAGTTAGTTGATTTAATCGATAGGACTGAATTAAATGCAGTTGTTATAGATGTAAAAGACGATTATGGTACACTTACATATGAATCAAACATTCCTATGGTAAAAGAATTAGAAGCAGACAAGGTAGTTAAGGATAAGAATTTTGTTCAATCAATGAATCTATTAGCAGAAAAAGACATTTATCCTATAGCCAGGATTGTAACCTTCAAAGATCGAACTGCTGCTAGCAAGAGACCAGATTTAGCTGTAAAATCTAAGGATGGAAGCGTTTGGAGAGACAATAAGGGAGATGCCTGGCTTAATCCTTATAATAGGGATTCATGGGAATACCCAATACAGATAGCAGAAGAAGCAGCACTTATGGGATTTAAGGAAATCCAGTTTGATTATGTAAGATTTCCTACCGATGGAAAAAGGGATTTAATAGATTATGGTGATGGGGCAAAGGAGCCAATGAGAGATGCAATAGCAGAGTTTTTAAAGTATGCTAGGGAAAGATTAGAGCCCTATGGAGTATATGTATCAGCTGATATTTTTGGCCTAGTTACCACTGTAGAAGATGATATGAGACTGGGCCAACATTTAGAAACCCTAGCTACTGCAGTAGACTTTCTATGTCCAATGGTTTATCCCTCACATTATGCCTTAGGATCCTATGGTGTTAAATATCCCGATGCTGACCCTTATACAATAGTAAAAACAAGTATGTCAGTGGCTAAGGAAAGAATAGATAATTTGGAAACAGATGAGAAGAAGGCGGTACTTCGACCTTGGCTACAAGATTTTTCTGCCCCATGGCTAAAAAGGGACTATGGCCCTTATTATACTCCTTATGGGCCAGAACAAATCAAAGCCCAAAAACAGGCTACTTATGATTCCGGTTTAGACCAATGGATATTATGGAATGCTGGTAACAAGTATACTGAAGGAGGATTGGAAAGGTAATGAGATATGAAGGGTCTTTATACAGACCACCTAGTGAAGCCTATAGCTTAATTGTTCAGGCTACTATAGGTTGTAGTCACAATAAATGTACTTTCTGTTCCATGTATAAGGATAAAAAATTCAGAATTAGAGATACAGAGGAAATTATAGAGGATTTTAGAATAGGAAGGGAAAGATATAGGTTTGTAAAGAGAATATTTATTGCTGATGGTGATGCACTGACAATTAAAACTCCTGAATTGAAAAAAATCTTAACCTTCATTAAAGAAAACTTTCCTGAATGTGAAAGGGTAGGGATTTATGGTTCACCAAAAGCCATTTTGTCTAAAAGTGTAGAAGAATTAAAAGAGCTAAAATCCCTTGGATTAGGGATTGTATATCTAGGAGTAGAATCAGGTTCAGAAAAGATATTACAGATGATAAACAAAGGGGTAAGCAGGGATGAAATGGTTGAAGCAGGAAAGAGGATAGTTGAATCTGGAATTAATCTATCCATAACCCTTATTTCTGGAATAGGTGGAAAAGACTACTCTCTAGAACATGCAAGGGAATCAGCAAAAATCATCAACGAAATAAATCCCCACTATGTAGGCCTTTTGACTCTAATAGTGGAAGAAGGCACACCTTTATATGAAGATATTCAAAATGGTAAGTTCCAACTATTAAGCCCAAGAGAAGTTCTATTAGAGACTAGAGAAATGGTAAAGGATTTAGAAGTTGATAACTGTATCTTTAGATCTAATCATGCTTCCAACTACGTATCTTTAAGAGGAACCTTGCCTCAAGACAAGGATATGATTCTACTACAAATAGAAGAAGGACTAGAAATTTCAAACTTAGAGGAAAGGGATAAGTTTAGAAGGCTGTAAAATTAAGTGGATTATAAAGTATTAGTAAAGCATTAAGAATAACTAAATATTGGCTTGATGATGGTAAAAAGTCACAGGATTAACCTTAGAGTTAATTCTGTGACTTTTTTTGTTCTATTAAACTAAGGGGCTACATATATTTAACATAGATTTAAAGTTAGCTAGTACAAAACAAAATTGATGAAAAAAAAGGCAAAGAAAGGGTATATTTGGCTCTTGTCCAAAAAAAATTCCCCAAAAAAACTATTTATCTATTTAATTTTTGACAATAGCCATGTTTTATTGATTGTTTTTTTAATACTAATCTAGATAATAAGTTAGAATATTTAGAATTAATTTAACATTATAGATGCTTTCATAACTGGTATAGGTCAACACTAGACAAATAGCGACATGTAGAAAAGTCTGTCGGAATTTTTTTCTAGACTAGGACTGAATATTGTGATAATCATTTAATTACATATTTATTTAATAACATATTAAAGGGGGTTAACTAAAGTTAAGTTCAAGTTAAAGTTAAGTAGAGGTAAAGGTCACAATCCGAAAAAACTGGGGGTGAATACATATGATTAGAAGAATAAGAAAACTTCTAGGTATAATCATGGTCATAAGCTTAGTAATGTCAGTATTTTCAATACCATCCCACGCAGCAAGTGACATAGGCGGTCACTGGGCAGAAAAAGTAATAGGGAATTGGATTGAAAAAGGACTAGCTAAGGGGTATCCTGATGGCACATTTAAGCCTAACAATAATATTTCTAGGGCTGAGTTTATGAGTTTAGTAAATAATGCATTTGGCTATACTCAAGAAATAGAAATAAATTTTAGTGATGTGCTGGAAAACAAATGGTATGTGCCTGCCATTAAGAAAGCAGTAGCAGCAGGATATATAAGTGGCTATACAGATGGGACCATGAGACCAGAGGCTCCAATTACCAGAGAAGAAGTTGCAGTTATCCTTACCAGAATAATGGAATTAGATTTAGATGAAGAAGCAGCAGAAGCCTTTAATGACAAGGATATGCTAAAGTGGAGCAAGGCCTATGTAGGTGCAGTAGCAGCAGCAAAATATATGGTGGGATATCCTGATGGGAACTTTAATCCTTTAAACAACATCACCCGTGGAGAAGCCATATTTGCCCTAAATAATATTATCTTAAGCAAATCAGATGAGGATGAAGTACAAGCATTGGCTAAACAAGACTTCTTAGGGATCACCTATATTAGGGTAAGGTGGAATCAAGATATCAAGCCATCTGTAGTGAAAGCTAATGGTCAAGACCTAACTTATGACAGTAATGATGGCCAATGGAAGGGCACAGCTTTAGATTTGCATATTGGCGATGAGGTAGAAATTATATCTATAGTGGATGGAGTAGAAAAGAAAATGGTAATTACAGTTAAAGATATCCTGGATAACTAGGGTATTGGAACATAAAAAATAGGAGGGGTTAAAAAGTGAAAAAGATGTACATTAAAAGAACTATATCACTATTGCTGGTGCTGCTCTTAGTCTTTCCAGCAATAGGGTTGGCTACTTCAAGTGGCTCAATTATCAGCAAGGTATATTTCCAGGATGAAGCTGGAAATATGGTGTATGTCGATTATGAGGCAGCTATTAACCAATCGTTAGAAGGGGATAGCAGTCTATATAATCAGATAGTACACTATGTGGGAATAGCAGAATCAAGAGGTAGGGCAATTTACTTAGAAACTAACACAGGAAAAATTTTAAACTATAAGTTAGCCATGATGGATAACTTGTTTAGACTAGAAGATATTATCCAAAATGTCAAATATGAAGTAGAAGATGAAATAGATTATACCCATGAGTTGAAGATTGTTGATGGAGAGCCAGTCATAGCTCCAAGAGAAGTTCATGCAAACTTTAGAATCAACATAAACGGACCAGAAGAATTAGAATTAGGTCAAGTAGCTAGCTTCAGTTTAAGAGCTTATGGAGATGGTAACGGCAATGTAGATTATAGGGCTAGATATGAGTATGTATTAAGAGGTGGAGATGGAAGATTAGAATACTTTGATGGTAACTCTTGGAGAACAATACCACTTGCAGGCTACCTAGGACCTAGTAGTGAATTTACTTTAACTCCAGATTGGGACTTAACAACAGTTCTAAGATTTAGACCTTCCCAAAAAGGAACATATTTCCTAGAGCTTAGATTAATAGATTTAGACAATAACACAATACTTGCACATGCTGAACATACTCTGAATGTTACAGGCGAAGATCCAGTAGATTTTCCAGAAGCAGTAGAGAATGTATTCGTTGGAAAGAGTCCAATTACCAATAAGACCTATGCAAACATAGAGATAAAAGAAGAATATGTATCAGTTGTTAAGGCTGTCTATGTAAACAATAATTTAGCATATCAAATGGAAGATAAACCTTCACAATGGAGGGCAGAAGTGCCAGATGGAACAAGACCAGAAGACTTAATTGGAAGGATAAGAGTTGAGCTTGAACAACAAGACCAAGACCCTGAAGAAGAACCTCGTGTAGTTGCAACATTCCATCCACTGACTATGCTACCTAAATTCGGTTATATTTCAGTTGTAGTTGAAAATGTCCCAGGTGCTGCCAAGTTTAGTGTAGTATATCACCTATCTGATGACGACGATGGGAATGAGGTTATAAGAGAAACTGCAATAGTTAATATAGGAGAGCAAGCAGGCAGTTTATTCTATGATCCAGCACAATACGACACCGTAGTAATTAAAGTTTTCGATGTCAATGAAAACCTCTTACACACATTTGAAGATGTGGTACCAGTAAACTAAAGATAACCAAATAATCCCTTAAAAAATTCAACATATCCTATAGATCTTTCTATAGGATATGTTGCTAATAGCATGAGGCAATCCATTCTTTAAGGAATTGCAATATAAATCATAAAGGAGGTAAAAAACTTGAAAAGAGTAAAAAGGTTAATATCCTTATTACTTGTACTAACTCTAATTTTACCAGTTTTCGCCTTTGCAGAACCTGGTGAAAACACAAGTCTTTCTACTGAAAAAGTATTCGAAAGAGTTGCTGAAAAGTTTAGACCAGAGTTAGAGGCTGACAAAGTAAAACTAGAGACAGACTTAGAACAGATTTACAAAGACGATGATGAGGTTAGGATTATTGTAGAACTAGAATCCAAACCATCCATAGTTTATGCAACTGAAAGAAACATAAGCTATGAAAACATGTCAAAATCCCTGCTTAGCAATATTGAACAAAGAATAGAAGCTGAGCAAGCAGAAGTAAAAAAACATATCTTATCTAGAAATGTGGATATGAAGTTTTTAAACAGCTTCAAAACTGCATTTAATGGATTCAGTGGTGTGGTTAAGTTTGAAGATATAAAAGTTATCGAAAGCCTGCCACAGGTAAAGAAAGTATTTATTGCCATTGTATATGAAAGACCAGATATAAAACCTAACATGGAAACTTCTAATGATATGATAGGTGCCTTGCCAACTTGGGATCTAGGTTACAAAGGGGAAGGTACTGTAGTGGCTATCATAGATACTGGTATCGACCCAAGCCATAGGGATATGGTTCTTAGTGAGGGAACTGTTCCAAAGCTTACTCGCCAATCATTACAAGGAAAGAACTTACTAGGTAGATACTATACTCCTAAGATTCCATATGGATTCAACTACTATGACATGAACCACAATATAGTAGACATGGGTCCAGACCCATCTATGCATGGTATGCATGTAGCTGGTATAGCTGGAGCAAATGGCGATCCTGAAAATGGTGGAATAAAAGGGGTAGCTCCAGAGGCCCAACTATTGGCTATGAAAGTATTCTCAAATGATCCTTTCTATGCAACTACCTTTAGTGATATTTATCTTGTTGCAATAGACGAAGCTGTAAGGCTTGGTGCAGATGTTATTAACATGAGTTTAGGTGCCCCTGCTTCCTTCTATCACGAAGATTCAGCAGAAAATAGGGCTATAACCAATGCAACAGATAATGGAATCGTATGTTCCGTATCAGCAGGTAACTCTGGTTCTATGACCTATGGTTGGTCAGCAACTAACTATGGTTATCCATGGCAAGAAAATCCTGATATAGGAGTTGTAGGCTCACCAGGACTAAATAAAGATACTATCCAGGTGGCATCCATTGAAAATACCCATACAAAGGTAAATGCCTTGGCCTATGAAAAAGACGGTGAAGTATTTAAGATACCTATGGCTATAGCTGGAAATATAGATCCAAGGTCAGTATTTGATGGACCTCAAGAGTTTGTAGACGGTGGAGATGGAAGCCCAGAATTCTTGACCGATGTAGCAGGAAAAATAGTCCTAGTAGTTCGTGGCGGAAATACAGGACCCTTTGTTGATAAGATACAAAATGCTCAAGACGCAGGAGCAATAGGTATTATAGTTCGTAACCATGAGGATGGTGGAGAAGAGCTAGTAAATATGGCTACTCCAGACGTGCAAACAATACCTGCTGTCTTTATAGGCTATAGTGGTGGACTAGAATTACTTCAATTGGAAAACAAAATGGTAGAATTTTTAGATGAATTGATGACAATACCAAATGCTACTGCTGGCCAAATGTCAGACTTCACATCTTGGGGGGTTACTCCTTCATTAGATCTAAAACCTGAAATAACCGCTCCAGGTGGGGAAATATATTCCACATTAAACGACGATCAGTACGGAACAATGAGTGGTACATCTATGGCAGCACCTCATGTAGCCGGTGGTTCTGCAGTAGTTATGGAATATATTAAACAACATGAAGTTTATGGCAACTTAAGCCTAGCAGAGCAGGCTAGATTAGCTAAGGTTCTTTTAATGAATACAGCAGATATTGTATACGATGAATACGAGGTAGAATACTCCCCTAGAAGACAAGGGGCAGGTCTAATGAACCTTTACAGTGCTGTATCTACACCAGTTAGAATTGTAGATGCTAGTACAAATGAGGCCAAAGTAGAATTGAGAGACTTCCAAGATACAGAATTTACAATGAGATTTAAGGCCATAAACGATTCAGATACTGATGTAGTTTACAATGTAGACGTATCAGTTTTAACAGACTATATTTATGCTGGATTAAACTTACTAGTTTCAGATTATATTTACGATGCACAAATAACTAAGCCTGATTCTATAACTGTTCCAGCCAATGGAGAATGTGTATTTGAAGTTACTGTAGATATAGGAACAGATCCTAATATTTACAGAAATATGTTTGTTGAAGGTTTTGTTAAGTTAGTAGATCCAGAAGATGTATATCCAGACTTGTCAGTTCCATATGTTGGATTCTATGGTGACTGGGGTGAACCTAGAATCCTAGATGGAATGCGATTTATCGACCCAGCAGGAGATTCATATTATCAAATGGCAGGTATGATTTACTGGAATGCTTTAGGAGCAGGATACTATTACACCACTCCTCGTATATTCATGAATCCAGGAACCTATGCAGGATTCATGGAGGGAACAGGAAACATAACACCATATTTATCATTCATGCGAAATGCTGAATGGGTTAATTACAACATATTGGATGAAGAAGGCAACTTATTAAGAACCATATATAAGCAACAATTCAGGAGAAAGAATTATTATAACGCTGGAAGAAACTCACCTGTAAGTATGATTCTCAATGCAGAATGGGACGGAACTGTAAATGGCAAAGTGGTACCTGATGGAAACTACTTCTATGAAATAGAAGCCAAGATACATTATGAAGGAGCAGAGGCACAATCTAAGAGAATACCCATAACTATAGATACCGTAGGTCCAGAGATAAGAGATATAGCCTTTAATCCAACAACTTGCAAACTTACCTGGAGTTCATTTGATGAAGGTGCAGGTTTACTAGGATTTATATTTGCCATTGATGGAGAGGAAATAGATGAAGTAGTATACGGTGAAGACGGTAAAACATCCTATGAGTTGGATATGAGACCATACCTTCATAGTGCGACAGAATACACCATAGAGATTATATCTGTAGATAATATATTGAATACAAACTATGCTGAGTTCACATTTAGTGTAGAGGATCCAGATGCATATATCTTACTCTATAGCCCAGGCTTGTTAGAAGCCTATACTTCTAATGAAATTTTAGTTGAGGGCTATGTTGCAAACATGCCAACATTAGACAAAGTTCTTATAAATGAAAGTGTAGAAGCAGATATTGAATTCAAAGAAAATGTAGTTTTATATCACCCAGACGACCCAAGCTTGATCGTTTATATAGGGCCAGCCTATAAATTCACAAAGGTTGTAAATATTGAAGATGGCTATCAAGAGCTAAGGGTTGAAGCTGTATCTACTACAGGTGCAAGAAGTAGTTTAGTGAGAAGATTTTATGTAGATACTACTCCACCGGAATTAAATATAGTTGTAAATCATATAGATAAAGAGCTAGCAATTGCAGAATTAGAAATTGAAATGATGGATGCATTAGGTTCCCTTGCACTATTCTTAGGAGATAGTCAAATATTTGTATATGATTTCCCAATGGTTATAGTTGAGCCTGTCCATGAAATAATAACTTACAATGTAAATCTTGAAGAGGGAGAAAATACCTTTGTATTCACCTTAATAGATGGTGTAGGCCATGAAACCGTTGAGGTAGTCACTATTACCCTTGATTCAGAAGAAGAGCCAGAACCAGAACCAGAAGTTCCTGCAATTACAAACATTGAACCAGTTACAGACGTTGACCTTGCACCAGGAGAATCTTTAGATATAAGTTTCAATGCACCAGCAGGAGGTAGTGGATACTACAAGATAATACTTCCTCTTGAACTAGGTGAAAATAGCTTGAATACTAGTGGCTATGGTACTCCAATGGTAGAAGTGGAACCAGGCTTATATAAAGCTACCTGGACAGTACCTGAAGGATTAGTAGTAAGCGGTTTACTAATTGAACTAGTATATATCACCGAAGATGGAGAAGAAATATATGCAACAGCTCCTGGAAGAATAACCATAATAGGCTCCATAGAAGAAATGCCCGTTAACTCAGTAATCTTAGGAGACGAAGCCTTTGATATGAACTATTTAGAAAATAATCCTAAGGCCCAGGCTAAATTCATCCAATGGATAGATGCAGGTAGACCTGTATTCATTAAGCTAGACATGGACACCATAGTAGATCAAAATGGTAAACTGGTATCTATAGACGTGTTACCAGATGAAGTAACCCACTACGA
>JAAYFT010000199.1 GCA_012728125.1 Tissierellia bacterium
AGCTATAATATTAGGGGGGATATTATGGTTGGAATATTAAGTATTGATTTTGATTATTTTATAGACGCTTCTTCTGAAGAAAGGGATATGTATTTTCCTAGTGGAAGCGATGAAATACAAAGGATAAGCTAAGGCTTATGTGGAAAGAAAGATATTTAAAACATCCGAAACTTAGAAGCCTAGGACTAATAAAGGATTACTACTTATTAAAGAATTATCTATTATCATTGAAGATTCATAAGGACAATTTCTATGTTGCAGATAGTCACAAAAGTATAAAAAAACTAATAGACAAATTACCTTGGAACTTACAATTAAAAATAGTCAATATAGACTTTCATCATGACTACTATCATTATTATAGGGGAGGAGACTATTATAATTGCGGTAATTGGCTTATAAGGGTCATAGATGAAAGGCCAGGTACGAAAGTAAAGTGGATTAGGAGAGATGATTCACAGATTAATAGTCTAGAAGGAGAATTTCCCTTTGAACATACAACAGAAATTAAGACTATTTTTAATGAAAAGTTTGATTATATATTTGTCTGTAGAAGCCCAGAATGGAGTCCACCACATTTAAGTAGTAAATTCGAAGACTTAGTTAGAACCATATATAAAGATAAAACTGCATAGGAATGACTTTATTAGACCATTAGGCAGATAGTAGATATGCAACTATCTGCTTTTTGGTTTTAGTGAAAACTTTTTATAATAAACATTTTATATTTAATTACATAACTTTCGAGCATCTTCTCATGGGATAAACTTATAATTAATTATAGGAGTATATTTGCTTTAATTATCAAATTATATTATCCTATATTCAAGCTTTATAATAGATAGTGAAGGAGTGGGAGGTATGAAACAATCTTTAATCATAATTTATTTGGCAGCAGCTATTTTATTAATAATAGGTTTTTTAATAGGTGGTAGCCAGATGGTTGTAGCTGGACTTAATATATCGATTAATACTGCATATAGGTCTTTTTTAATGCTCTTGGCATCTTTTGTAGTCATAGGCCAATTAAATGTACTTTTAACTGCCGATATAATAGAAAAATGGCTACAGAAGTTTAGCGGTATAAAGGCCATAATAGTAAGTGCCATTGCAGGAGGCCTGTTTCCAGGTGGCCCTTATATATACTATCCCTTTGTGGCAAGCTTTAAGGAAAAGAAATTGCCATTTTACATATTGACTTCATTCCTATTTGGAAAATATATTTATGACTTTTCCCGTATTCCTTTGGAAGCCAGCCTAGTCAGCCCAAATATTGCCTTTATTAGGTATTTAATAACATTTCCAATACCAATTATAGTGGGACTTATAGTATTACGTTTCTTTAAAGATACTCCTTCTTATGACTATAATTTGAAGGCAGGTGAAAAGGATGGCTCAAACAACTATAATTCTTAGTATTGTTGCAGTCATACTCATAGTCATCAATGGAAAACTAAACGGTAGGCAATATGAAGGAATAAAATTAGGCTTAAATCAGTTTATAAGGACAATACCAATAATACTGGGGGCTTTTATTTTAGCTGGTATTATAGAGGTTATGATTCCAAGAGACTTTGTTCAAAACTGGCTATCTAAGGAGGCAGGCCTAAAGGGTATAGTTTTAGGCAGCTTTGGTGGCATGTTATTGGCCATGGGGCCCTATGCCTTTTTCCCAATAGTGTCTACATTGATGGTTTCAGGTGCAGGTTTAGGCACTCTAATATCTATAATAACAGGTTGGTCTCTTTTAAGCTTAAGTAAGGCTCCTTTTGAGATCGGATTCTTTGGAGTAGAATTTACAATAAAGAAGACAATATATAGCATACCATTAAGCTTAATTGCTGGCTTTATAGCATATATTATAGAATTGCTAGTTTTTACCTAGGAGACTTTTACAAAGAGAAGAGAATATTCAACTCATAGACTAAGTTCTATGGGTTTTTCTTATGAAAAAAATAAATATTTGACCTAGGTCATTTTTTTTGGAGAAGGACCGTGTTAAAATGTACATAGAAAATACGATTAAACAAAGAATAATGAAAGTGAGGAATATATAATGAAAAAATTCAATGAGGTTAAAGAAAGATTTTTTGAGAAATTAGAACAATATGTGCCCATAGTTGCAAGGGTTCATGGAGCAAGTCATCCAGAGTTTTATGATGTTCACAGGGTATTTAATGAATTAAAAGAAAAGATAAATGCTGGTAAAATAGAAAAACCAGAACTAGAAAATCTATTTAAGAGATTAAGAGAAATAACAGATAATTACACTGTTCCAGAAGATGTTTGTGAAACCTATGAAGCGGTTTATAACATGTTAGAAGAATTAGATAAGGCATATCACTAATTATTAGAAGTATTATAATAGGAAGGGAGTGGGGATATGCAAAGATATATTTTAAGCAATAAAAATAAAATTACCTTAATCAGTGGAATTTTAATTGTATTTGGATTTATTGGCAGGTTTGCTATGAATAATATAACTATCTTTACTTGGTCATTAATTATAGCCTCTATTCTAGGCCTAGCACCTATTGCTATTCAAGCTTACCAGGCTTTAAGAGTAAAGGTTGTTAGCATAGATGTTCTAGTTACTGTAGCAGTTTTAGGGGCTTTCCTTATTCAAAACTTTGAAGAGTCAGCTATCGTTACTTTCCTATTCTTGTTCGGGGCATATTTAGAACAAAGGACACTAAATAAAACCCGTTCAGCCATAAAAGAATTGACAGAAATGGCTCCTGAAACAGCACTAAAGCAAATGGAAAATGGAGAGTTTGAAGAAGTAGATATAGATGATGTAGATGTAGGAGATATTTTACTTGTAAAAACTGGGGCAAAGGTTCCAGTTGATGGTACCGTTATAAATGGTGAAGCTAGTATCAATGAAGCCAGCATTACAGGAGAATCTATCCCAGTTGCCAAAGAAAAGGATTCAAATGTTTATGCAGGTACAATCTTAGATAATGGAACTATTCAAATTGTAGCCAATAGGGTAGGGGAAGATACAACCTTTGGAAAAATCATTGAACTAGTAGAGGAAGCTCAGGATTCAAAATCAGAGGCAGAAAGATTTATAGATAGGTTTTCAAAATACTACACACCAGCAGTATTAGTTATAGCTATTATTGTATGGTTATTCTCAAGAAATATAGAATTGGCTATTACCATATTGGTACTAGGCTGTCCAGGTGCCTTAGTTATAGGTGTACCAGTATCCAATGTTGCAGGCATTGGAAATGGAGCCCGTCATGGAGTTCTATTAAAGGGTAGTGAGGTTATTGGAGATTTTAGCAAGGTAGATACCATAGTATTCGATAAAACAGGTACCTTGACAGTAGGAAATCCATCTGTTGCTGAAAAGGAGTACTATGGTGATAGTATTGATGAAGCCTTAGGCTATCTTGCCAGTGTTGAGAGGGAATCAGACCATCCACTGGCAAAGGCAGTTTTAGAAGAAATAGGCCCTACTAGATTTTCGCCAGTTGAAAATACTGAAGTTATAAAAGGTGAAGGCATTATAGCCAATGTCAATGGTCATAGGATAGCTGTTGGCAACGTGGCCTTAATGGAAAGGGAAAAAGTTAAAATCAATGACAAAGCAAGGTCAGATATAGGCCACTTTGAAAAGAAGGGAAACTCATTGGTCTTAACTGCTGTCGATGGAGAGTTAAAGATTTTAATGGGTATCCGTGACCAGATAAGATCAGGAGTTAAGGAAGACCTACAGAGATTAAGAAAACTAGGAGTAAAAAACCTTATTATGTTATCAGGTGACAATCAGGGAACCGTTGATGTGGTAAGTAGGGAACTAGGCTTAACAGAAGCCTATGGAAATATGTTACCTGAAGATAAATCAGCCTATATTAAGAGATTAATCGAAGAAGGTAGGACAGTTGCTTTTGTTGGAGATGGTGTCAACGACAGCCCTTCATTGGCCTTAGCCCATATCGGTATAGCCATGGGAAGTGGTACAGATGTGGCTATAGAAACATCAGATGTAGTATTAATGAACTCAGACTTTAGCCGATTACCCCATGCCCTCGGATTGACTAAGGCTACAGCAAGAAATATGAAGCAGAACATAGTCATAGCTGTAGGTGTTGTTATAGTCTTGTTAGCCAGCCTAATATTTAGTGAATGGATGAATATGTCAATAGGTATGCTAGTCCACGAAGGTAGCATCCTAGCTGTTATCCTAAATGGCATGAGGTTATTAAGCTATAAATTGAAATAATTTTACCAAAATCAAGATTTTATTAGATTAAATATGATAAAATTAATATGTAGATTAGAAAATAAGGAATAATGAAAGGAGAGTATATATGAAATCAGCTACTATCCAATTAGAAACATTAGCATGTCCATCATGTTCACAAAAAATCGAAGGTGCTTTGAAGGCCTTAGATGGTATAGATAAGGATTCAATAAAGAT
>JAAYFT010000029.1 GCA_012728125.1 Tissierellia bacterium
AAAAAGGTAGACAGCTTTTGCCATCTACCCTATCTAATTATTCTATTCTCTCTAGTCTTATGCCTGTCATTTGACCGTTTAGGTCTTGTCTTTCTAGGTCTTCTTCATTTACCCTTATTATGGATTTTGCTAAGGTTTCGGATTTAATATAGTCTTCATATTCATCTATGGCTGCCTTTATCTCATCAGAACCATCGTAGTAGATATTGATATTATCTAATACTTCATATCCATTGTTCTTTCTCATCTGCTGTACCTTAGATATAAATTCCCTAGCATATCCTTCATTGATTAATTCAGGAGTCAATGTAGTATCTAGGATAACAAATAAATTGTTTTCCATAGCTACATCGAAGCCTTCTTTAGCTGATATGGTTACTTGTACATAATCCTTTATTATTTCTGTATCTTCACCTTCTAGGTTTAGTATCAGTTTCTCTCCACTTTCTAATTTTTCCACTGCTTCATGTGGATTCAATTCATTTAATGCCTTTCCAAAGGCTTTTATTTTGCTACCTAATACTGGGCCTGCAGCTTTAAAGTTTGGTTTCAGGGAATAATTCATAAACTGTGACAAGTCTTTTTCAAATACTACATTTTTTACATTGAGTTCTTCTTTAATTAGAGGTACTAAATCATTAATTAGTTCTTCATATTTTCCGTCTATTACTACTTCATTTAGAGGTTGCCTTACTTTTATCTTAACAGCCTCTCTTGAAGCACGGCCTAGGCCTACTAAATCCCTTACTAAATCCATTTTTTCTTCTAAGTCTTTGTCTATTAAACTTAAGTCAGGTTCTGGATAGTATGCTAGGTGAACTGATTCTTCCTCTGTCAAGTTTTGGAATATTTCCTCGGAAATAAATGGTACAAATGGTGCCACTAGTTTACATACTCCAACAAGAATTTCATATGTTGTATTATAAACTGCCTTTTTGTCATCGTCTAATTCAGTTGACCAGAATCTTCTCCTATTTCTTCTAATATACCAATTTGATAAATCTTCTATTACAAATTCTTGAATGTCTCTTACTACCTTAGTTAGTTCAAATATGTCCATGTTTTCAATTACTGTTTTTACTAAACTGTTGTATTTTGATAGGATCCATCTATCTATCTCTGGCCTATCCTTATATTCGATAAAGAAGTCTCTTGGGTCTACTCCATCTGTATTAGCATATAGGGAGAAGAAGTTGTATACGTTTCTAAAAGATCTAAAGAACTTACTATCTACCTCTCTAAGACCATCTTCGTCGAATCTAGTAGGGGTCCATGGTGGTGATACATAAATTAGATACCATCTTACAACATCAGCACCGTACCTATCAAACAAATCAAATGGGTCTACGGTATTTCCCCTAGACTTAGACATTTTCTTTCCGTCTTTGTCTAAGATTAAATCATTTACTAGTACATTTTTATAAGGTGATTTGCCAGTAACAAAGGTTGATATGGCTATAAGTGAATAGAACCAGCCTCTAGTTTGGTCAATACCTTCATTTATAAAATCTGCAGGGAATAATTCATCAAAGAAGTTTTCTTTATTTTCAAATGGATAATGGTGTTGGGCAAAGGGCATAGCTCCACTATCAAACCATACGTCTATTACGTCCTTTTCCCTAGTCATCCTTCCGCCACACTTGTCACATTTTAGATGGACTTGGTCTACAAAAGGCCTGTGTAGTTCTATATCCATATCTATATCTTCTATGGCCCTTTCGATTAATTCCTTCCTTGAACCGACGCTGTCTACATGACCACAGTCATCACACCTCCATATTGGTAGTGGTGTACCCCAATATCTTGACCTGGAAATAGCCCAGTCATTTAAGTTTTCTAACCAATTTCCAAATCTCTTTTCTCCAACGAATTCTGGATACCAATTAACCTCATTATTATTTTTAATTAGCTGGTCTTTTAATTTTGTCATTTCTATATACCAAGATGGTTTTGCATAGTATAGTAATGGGGTTTTACATCTCCAGCAATGAGGATAATTATGGGCCATTCTTTCCTTTTTGTACAGTTTGCCCTCCTGTCTTAACCATTGAATAATTTCTGGGTCTGCGTCTATAACAAATTTATCTTTCCATAGGGTGTCAGTAAATTTACCTTCCTCTGATACAGGTTGAATTACTGGTAAACCATACTTCATTCCTGTATTATAGTCATCTTCACCAAAGGCTGGTGCAGTATGGACTATTCCTGTACCATCTTCTGTAGTTACATAGTCTGCTAGAGTAACGAAAAACGCCTTGCTGTCTACCTCTACAAAAGGAATTAGCTGTTCATACTCAATATATTCTAAGTCCTTGCCCTTCATTGTTTCTAAAACTTCATAATCTTCTCCTAGGACTTTATCTGCCAAATCTTTAGCTAAGTAATAAACTTCATCATTTTGTCTAACCTTTACATAGTCTACTTCTGGATTAACTGTTAAACTAACGTTTGATGGTAAAGTCCATGGAGTAGTAGTCCAAGCTAAGAAGTATTCATCCTTGTCCTTAAGCTTAAACTTAGCTACTGCTGTTTCAGATTTGATTTCCTCATAGCCCTGTGCTACTTCATGGGAGGCTAATCCTGTACCACATCTTGAGCAATATGGTAATATCTTATGTCCTTCATATATATAGCCTTCTTTGAAGAATTTATCTAGTATCCACCAAACGGATTCGATATAGTCGTTGTCTAATGTTATATATGGGTTATCTAAGTCTATTAGATAAGCCATTCTCTCTGTCATTTCTCTCCAAAGTTTTTCATACTGGAATACTGATTCCCTACATTGTTTGTTAAATTCCTCTATTCCGTACTTTTCTATATCTTGTTTGTTTTTTAAGTTTAATTTCTTCTCAACTTCTATTTCTACTGGAAGTCCGTGGGTATCCCAACCTGCTTTTCTTTTTACTTGATAACCCTTCATGGTTTTATATCTACAGGTTAAGTCCTTTAAGGTCCTAGCCATAACGTGATGGATGCCAGGCTTTCCATTGGCAGTTGGAGGCCCTTCATAAAAGATATAGGGTTTATTGTTTTCTCTTGTAGTTACTGATTTGTGTAATAGGTCAATTTCCTTCCAATATTGGCTGATTCTTTGTTCTCTAACATTTACTGGTTCATTTGATAATTCTCTAAACCTTTTCACGTTCTCATCCTTCCTTTTTAATAATCGAAATTTTTCAATTCTCTAGCTTAAAGATAAAAGAAAAATCGCTGATTTCCCTTATTTTTCTTTTATCCATGTTCCGATTCTGATATTTGGGCTAGCATGATAACCAACCCCATTATGTTAGGTCATAAAAACAAATCCCTAAGTCAAAGACTTAGGGACGAAAAATTCCGCGGTACCACCCAAATTACAAGAAGATACTTCTTGTCACTCAACAGTTTTAACGGTCCCAACCGTAATACCCTACTAGGCTTCAGGTATTATGCTCCAAGGTGATCTTCACAAAGTAATTTATGATAATCTTTCACCAAATGATTATCTCTCTATGATAAATTGGCTTTGCTACTGTCCCTATCATTGCACATATTTTCACTTGTATAATAATATACCCTAACTTGCAATATCTTGTCAAGCAATATATTTGTAAATATCAATACTCCTAGGGATAATGCTAGTATTTAGATATGGCTTTATTCACTTTCATCCTGGAGCTTTCTCAGCTTATATATTTCAGTACTTGTATCTAAATCTACCATATCATAGGTAAGTAATTGGCCTTTTTTAATATCTCTTTTAACCACTGCCTTATTGTTGATTAAGCCTATGGGAACTAAATTCTTGTCCCTTGCCTCCTCATAGGTAAATATTTTCCCTAAAATAGTGTATTCACCTATGCCATCTAGTCTTTCCCCTTGTTTTAAGTCCTTCTTAGCCATTGCAACTACTTCTGCTACAGGTTTGCTAGAAATAGGTGCAATAGTTGCTTCCTTATAGAAATAGGCCCTAGCTATGGAAATGGGAGTTTCTAAACTAGTTAGGTGATATGGCCTGTAGAGTACATAATTTGGTCCATCACCCATTTTAAGAAATCTCATTTCATGATGTACTTGAGGTAATGAAGTGGTAACTATTACAAACACTCCTGGTGCTATACCATGGGCATAATCTACTACCTTGTATTTATTAAGTATTCCTCCTTCTTCCTTTAGGCTATAAACCTTCGGAAGTTCTTCCACTGTTGTAGTTGGTCCGTGACCACCAGGTACATCTGGAATAAATCCTGTGGCATTTGCCATTGCAGCCATTTCTACCATTGTATTCGTTCCATCAACAAAAGAAGCTAGTCTAAGGGGCTTTAGTTTAGATTTTAAGGCCTGGTCTCTTACAGTATCTGGCGTTGCTTCATGATCCATAGGGTTGTTTTTTCCCTTTCCTATGGCTAAGACCTCAAAACCTGTAGCTTCTGCAAAATCGAATATTTCTTTTACAGCGCCAGGCTCATCTCCTGCTGTACCTGTATATACGACTCCAGCTTTCTTCGCCATATTATTTAGGATTGGACCTACTACCACATCTGCTTCCACATTTAACATAACAACATGCTTTCTATTTTCTATAGAGCTTACAGCTATTTTAGCCCCTGCATTAGGCACCCCTGTAGCATCAACTACTACATCTATTAGATTTGCCTTTGCAGCTAAATCAGAATCATCACAGGCAACGTATTTACCCTTCTCCATTGCAATATTAATGTCACTAAGGCTTTTAGCTATTACAATGTCTTCTCTAGAAATTCCTGCTAAAGTATAGGCCTCTATTACATCAGATACTTTGTTACTTATTACTAAACTAGGTCTCATACCTTTAACAAACATCATTTGGCTAACCATACCTTTTCCCATTAGACCTGCACCGACTATAGCCACATTTATATTTTTATTATCGTCTTCTAGTTCTATTAGCTTTCTTTTTATTCCAATCATCAATCTTCCCCCACTTGTATTAGTTAATTGCTGCGTTTAACCCTGCCACGTATCCTGATGACCATGCCCACTGTAGATTAAACCCTCCACAATCTCCATCTATATCCAATAACTCTCCCACTATATATAAGCCTTTTACAATTTTTGATTCCATTGTTTGATTATTTATTTCATTAGTATTTACTCCACCGGCTGTTACTTGGGCATCACTAAAAGATTTGCTTCCTATAACCTTGAAATTCCAAGAAGTCAATATTTTTGAAATTGCTCTAATTTCTTCCTTAGATAGATTGCTTACTCTTTTATTCTTGTCAATATTTAACTCTTTTAGTATTGGAATTATAAGTCTTTTATTTATAAGGCCTATTAAGGCAATTTCTACTGTTTTTCTAGGCATATAATCAAATCTTTTCAATAGGTATTCAAACAATTCATCTTCATTTTTTGTATGTATTATTGAAACCTTAAGTATTACTTCCTTACCCTTATTCATATATTGTAGTGCTGTCCTACTTAATTGCAATATTGGTGGTCCTGAGATCCCATAGGATGTAAATAAAATATCTCCCTTATCTTCTAATATTGGCTTATTGTCTATATAAATTCCTGCAGTACCAACAAATTTAACTCCATCTACGGATTTTAGGATATTGCTTTCTAATTTTAGCTTAACTAAGCCTGGAAAAATTTCTGTTACTGTATGGTTTAGTTGCTTACACAGGGAATATCCGTTACCATCTGAACCACTGGCAGGTAAAGCCATTCCCCCTGTAGCTAAAATCACCTTATCAGCCTCAAACCTTCTATTATCTTTCAAGGTTATTATAAATTTCTTTTTCTTCTTTATATCAGTAACATAGGCCTGGGTTATTAACTCAATTCCCTTATCTTCTATTTCATATCTCATAACATCTAATATAGATGAGGCTTGAAATGAAAGGGGAAAAACTTTTCCATTTTCCTCTACAGCTGGAGTAATACCAAGCCTTTCAAAAAATTCTATTGTCATATCTACATTGAATTGAGATAAGGCACTATATGCAAACTTAGGATTGTTTCCATGAAAATTTCTTATAGTCAAATATCTATTTGTATAATTACATCTTCCATTGCCAGTAGCTAATAATTTTTTCCCTACCCTGTCATTTCTTTCTAAAATTAAAACATCTGCACCATTATACTTTGCAGATAAAGCTGCCATCATACCTGCAGCTCCACCACCTACTACTATTACCCTATTAGCCATAGAATAACTCCTTTACTTATTATCAATACTATATTATTTTATACCTTTTCCTTAGTTTTGTCCATTCAGTGTATTAGAAAAGCCTACCAAAGGGTAGGCTTGATTTACACTATTTTCTATTTAATATGGCATTTAAGATTATTCCTACCAAGGCTGCAAAGCTTAGTCCTGATATGCTAACAGATTCATTTATAGGAATTCCTATTGTGAATCCTAATTTAGATGATAGGTAGTTACCACCAAGCCCTAAGACTAATATGACAGCCATTACTAAAAGGTTTTTCCAGTTAAATTCCACTTCATTGTTCTTTATGGTTTTTACTCCTATTATAGCTATCATGCTAAATAGCATTATAGATATTCCGCCCATTACTGCATTTGGAATAGACTGTAAAGTTGCTCCGATTTTAGATATAAATCCTAAACATATTGCAAACATTGCTGCTAATCTTAAGATTGCAGGATCATAATTTTTAGTTATTGCCAATACTCCAGTGTTTTCTCCGTAAGTTGTATTTGCTGGGCCTCCTATAAGGGCTGCTACTGTAGTAGCCAAGCCATCACCTAATAAGGTTCTATTTAAACCAGGGTCTTCAATAAAGTTTTTCCCTACTACTTGCCCATTTGTAGTTATATCTCCCAAATGTTCCATAAATACTGCAAGTACAACTGGTGCAATAATTGCTATAGCTCCTAAATCAAATTTTGGTAGTCTAAATTGGGGCATAGCTAATATTGAAGCTTCTTTAATTGGCTCTATATTTACCAAGTTAAATTGGAAAGCTATAAAATATCCTACTAGGACTGCAATTAAAATTGAAAGCTGTTTTATAAATCCCTTGCCTTTAAAATTAATTAACAATGCCAAACCTAGTGTGATACCTGCTATTAATAGATTTTCCTTTGCCATTCCAAAGGCTACTGGAACAAGGTTCAAACCAATAACCATAATCATAGGTCCTACTACTTGGGGTGCAAGGTATTTTTGTATTCTTTCTACTCCTATTTTCTTTATGAAGAAGGATATAACTACATAAAGTAACCCTGCTACTACCATACCACCTTGAGCATAGGCTAAATCTCCATTATAAAGTTCTTTTACTGTTAAGATAACTGGAATAAATGCAAAGGATGAACCTAGAAATGCGGGTACTTTTCCCTTAGTACATCCATGGAATATTAAGGTTCCTAGGCCTGCTGAGAAAAGTGCTATAGATGGGTCTAATCCTGTAAGGATAGGGACTAAAACCGTTGCGCCAAACATGGCTATTAAGTGTTGAAGTGCTAATACTACCTTCTTAGAATTGTTGACTAAGGATATGCCCTTAGACATAGATTTGCTCATTACATTATCTGTCATTTTTATCTCTCCTTTCCAGCCTCACGGGACTGATTTAAAGAATTGTTTTTTTACACTTGTACCATTATACCATCATTTAATTATATGTACAATATTTTTTTATTTTTTTCCAAAAAAATACTTCCAAGTAGACAGCCTAATTAATCAGGCCATCTACATTGGAAGTATGGTATCAGTGGGGTGAATTTAATGATTTAATGTAGACCCTATTTATGGTATTAAGATTATTTGATCTGGGAAGATTAGGTGTGGGTTACTTAACTTATTGTATTCAGCTAATTTCTCCCAAGTAGTATTGAACTTTTCTGCAATTTTCCATAAAACGTCTCCTGGTTTTACTATATATTTTTGTTCTGCTGGTGCTGGTTCTTCTACTGGTGCCTCCTCTTCTAAAAGATTGTATTCTTTTAGTACTTCTTCTGGAATAAGTCCTTCTGCTATCATCTCATCAGCATTTATACCTCTAATATTTATAGTTCTTCCATCTTCAGATGTTGGAATCTCAATATTTCCTGCTTTAATCTCTCCTATAATATAATCTCTTAACGGATGATTTAGGTCTACTCCTATGATCTCCCAGTTATTATCTGTTACAGGCTCTATAACACCATGTTCTCTAATATAGTCTGCTATATAGGACCTTAAGGATTTTGGATCTGATTCAAAGTATGGTTCTCCACTAATAATGCCCATATCCTTTAATCCACCATATCTATAATTATTTATAGCTAACTTCAATACGTCAGTATCCTCTACCAACTCTCCATTAAACCTTAAGTCTACAATTCTTTCTCCAGCAGGTTTAGATAAATCTATCTTATAGTCTACACCTTGGAACATGTCATAATTGTACACCCTAATATTTGGATTAAAGCTTATATTTATATCCCCTGGAGTAAAAGTATTGTAATAAGCAGCTGACCATTCCATATAGTCTTTTAATTCTTTACCAGTAACTTCTACACCTACTAGGGTATTTGGATATTTGTAGATTTCAAATATGCTGGCATAAGTCAGGTCTCCGGCTCTTAGGTTTGATGCTGGGGCAAATAAGGCTGCTGCAGCTACATCAGCGCCAGTTGCCTTAAGCTGAACATTGTTTATTAGGTCTATGAGTCCTGTATCCCTAAGTTGTGCCTCTGGTATACCTGGTATCTCTGATTCTGGTGCAAAGTTTTCACTTGCTTGACCTATTACTTCTACTAGGAAGTCTAATGTTTTATCATGGTACTCCTTGGCATATTCTTTCAATTCTTCAGAAGCTTCGTATTCAGTAACTTCTATAATCTCAACACTACTATCTACAACTTCCCATTTATCTTCATTTTTCTTTAGTTCAAAGTCAAACCTAACAACTTGTCTTCCTGCATCTCTAGCTGCACCAACTACAGTATTGCCTATTTTATGGTTTTCTGTTTGGTGGGCATGGCCTGTTAAAACTGCATCTATTTCTGGGAATTTTTCTATAATCTCATCGGCACCGTCTCCACCATATTCTGAAGTAAATCCAATATGGGCAGCTACTACAATTAGGTCTACACCTTCTTCTTTCATTAGTTTAAGATGTTCTTCAGTTGCATCTATAGGCATAGTAAACTCTAAATCTTCTACCTTAGGTCCATCCCATCTAGGGATATTTGGATTTGTGATGCCTAAAATTCCAACCTTTACTCCTGCTACTTCCTTGATTTCATATGGCTTAACTAAGTATGAACCATCTTCCTTATACTTAGCATTTGCTGCTAAAATTGGAAATTCAGCTTCCTCTTGAATTTTTTTAACCAATTCTAATCCAAAATTAAACTCATGATTACCTAAAGTCATAGTATCATAACCCATATAATTCATTACGTCGATTACCGGATGTTTTAATTCTAGGTTAAAGTTGTATAAATCATCTGATAATATTGTCCCCTGAATAGTATCTCCATTGTCTATTAACAATGTGTTGGGATTTTCCTCCCTAACTTTTTTAACTACAGAATATACCTTAGTCATACCAATATCTTCTTTTTCTACTCCATCCTCATAAGACCAGTTATAAATATTGGCATGAAGGTCTGTAGTCCCTAGAATAGTAATCTTAACCGTCTCCTCTTCAGCAAATGATGCTGATGGAATAGCAATTGCAATTACCATAATTAAGGCTAGTACCAAGGTGTAAATCCTTTTGTTTCTTAAAAACATCACTATACCCCCTTAAATTTATTGTTCATATTATATATACCCCATATGTAAGAAAAACCCTTCTTTTTTTTGTACTTTTTTTGAAAATAAGCAATAAGTCACAAAGACCACCCTGTAGATGGTCTCTGTGACTCTTTTATATTATTTTGCGTACACCTTCATACCACTTGGATCCATATATTTTATAACTACTGGTAGTTCATCTATAGATACTAATTGGCCTTGGTAATTTACTATGGTATTCATGTCTAATTTAATGTATAAAGGTTTTCCTGCATCTAGCCACTCTATCAACTTAGATTGGGCATAGGCATCTCTTTCTAAATAGTTCATATCAAAGGCTTCGTCTCCTATAATTACTGTGTTCTCTGGGAGTTCTTCTATATCTCCTACTAAAGTGATTCTACCATCTGCTATTGCAGTTAATGTTTCTCCCTCTGCAGTTACAAATATTATTTCTACTTGTAGGTTGGATGCTATTACACCTTCATGGGCCCTGTAAGTTGCTTGATAGAATCCTGGTGTTACTTCTACCATTTCAACGCCAGGCCTATTGCTTTCAGGTGCAAATGGTAATATAAGTCTATAGTATGCTGTACCACCTGGTGTTGAGTTGAAGCTAATTTCAACGGTTTCACCACTTCTTAATTGAACATCTGTATTTGGAACAAGGTTTTCGATTGTGGCTGGTTCTGGATCTACTGGTTCAACTGGGTCTTCCTCTTCTTCCCCTGCTACTATTCTAATTCTACCTTCTGCTATGGCTGATACTTCATGGCCATAAGGACTTATATATACTACTTCTATCATTAAGTTTTCTGCTTCCATATCTTCTGGAACTGTCCAAGTACCAACGTACAATCCATCTTCTTCAGCCATTGGAATACCCATATCCCTGCTACTCATACCGAAGTCTAACATCAATAGGAAGTATCCTTCTCCACCACTTGGTGCATTGAAGCTAACTACTAACTCATCTCCTGCTTCAAGCTCTAGATCTTCTGCTGGTTGAATATTTGTAATAACTGGTTCTTCTAGGTCTACAAATACTCTTCTCTCAACTACAGCTTCATTTCCTGCACCGTCCATGGCTTTTACAGTTATTAGGTTTTCACCTTGATCAACCATTAGTCTTTGGTGGAAGTTGCCTTCCTCATCTACTTCAACTTCTACACCGTTTATCTCTAACCTTGCCAACCTAATATCATCTGTTACATTACCAATTACATGAACAGCTTCTTCCTTAATCTTCAAGTTGTCTACTGGACTTTCTACTACTAATACTGGTGCTACTTTGTCTTTTATAACTACTACTTCTTGTGAAGGCTCTGTTTCTATTCCGTTTAATTCTCCTGTAACCTTAATAGTATTGCTTTCCTCTGGTAGATCTACTTCTACTGAGAATATTTTATTTTCTGATTCTACTTCTGCTGCCTTTTCATCGTTTACATATACGTTTACTTTGGCATCTGCTGTAACTGTACCTTCTACTATTATTGCATCTTGGTTTGTATAGTTTACTTGATCTAAGTTAGTTATGGTTGGA
>JAAYFT010000200.1 GCA_012728125.1 Tissierellia bacterium
CTTTGGAGTGTCAAACAAACAGGAGTAGGAATATCCGAAACTGGGCACGATGAACAAGGAAGGAAACATAAACTTTTATAAGGTTTGATTTAAACTTTATAGAGTTTTATAAGTTTTCTGTAACGGTCCTGGAGGAGCAAAACCAATGATAGATGAAGGTGCTTTGGAGAATCCAAAAGTAGATGCTGTAATGGGACTTCATGTAGGCAACCTAACTGACAATGCAAAAGAAGGAATAATAATGGTATCCTATGATAGTATGATGGCTTGTTTAGACAGGTTCAGAGTTAAATTAATTGGAAAAGGCTGCCACGGGGCTTATCCTGAAACTGGAATAGACCCAGTGGCAATGGCAGGATATTTCCTAACTAATCTTCAAGCCATAGTAAGTAGAGAAATAGGTGCAACTGATCCAGCAGTTATTACAGTTGGAAAAATCAATGGTGGCTTTGCCTATAATATAATTCCCGACAGTGTTGAATTAGAAGGAACAGTAAGGGCTGTAGACCAAAGTGTAAGGGAATATATAGCAAATAGAATTGAAGATCTAGCCAAGGGCATTTCAGAAACATGGATAGATATAATTAATGCAGTAAATTCCATTGCCATGAATAGGTATATAATTCGGATAAACGATAGGAAAAATGCAGATAGGCTCCAATTAAGAAGTGATAATTTTAGGAAAAAAATTGAAACCATAGTCGCCAATCTTTCTGAGGAAATCAACTATCCAATTTCAATAATAGATGTTTTGGAAAACAAAATATTTAATTACCCTAATAAAGATTTCTCATTAAAGGAGGATATTTCCTATCTTAAGGGTGAGGATTTTCCATTTAATTATCAAAAGGAAATATTAGGAGACAGATTAAATATATATAGGATAACCAATATTGAGGAGAAGGACATGTGGTCTTTTATAGTCATGCCCATAGTCCTAAAAGGAGTAACTGTATCTAAACTAATAGTGTGGGAAGACCAAGGTGAAGTAGATTATTATGATCTATTCTCATTAAGGCTTACCTATATCCTATTATTAGAAGTATATGAGCAAATTTATCTTATGAACTCCTTCGAGAGGCGGTTTTATGATGACCTTATTAAGTCATTAATAGATGGGGAGATAGATACAAAACAAAAATTAATTAAAAGCATAACTAGTATTGAAGATTTTAAATTAGATATAGATAGTAGGTTTACTGCCATTTTTAATGATAGATCTAAGGGATTGTAGTTTTGTCTCAAGGGACTTAATAAAGAAAAATTCCTTAAGATAGAAAAATTATCTTAAGGAAATTTTATTTTTCTTGCAGTAATATTTTTATTTATTTCGTTCTATTTATTAGAACAGATTACATATATCCTATTGAAATTATTGCAGAAAAAATGTAATATTGTTAAGAGGATATATGTACAGAAATGGAGGTGGATTTTATTAAGAAGCACAGAATCTACATTCTACTTACACATAGTGGTTCATTGTTGTCTAAATGTATAAATTTCTATACTAAGGAACCTTATACCCATGTATCTATAGCCTTTGATGAAGAGTTGAAGGAGCTATATAGTTTTGGCCGACTAAGGCCCAATAATCCAATCTTTGGGGGGTTTGTAAAAGAAGATATAGAAAATGGAACCTATGCAAGATTCCCCGAGACCAAATGTGCCTTATATTCTCTAGATATTAATGATAGGCAATATAGAAGATTACTAAAGGAATTGGAAAAATTCAAGAGGGACGGAGAAAAATACGGATATAATCTAATTGGACTACTAGGAGTGGCAGTGAATTATCCTATTGAAAGAAAATATAATTATTTCTGCTCCCAATTTGTATCATCCTTACTTAAAAACAGCGGTATAAAACTAATTAACAAACCAACCGCCTTAACTTCACCAAAGGATTTTAGGGAATGCAAAAAATTAAACCTTGTTTATGAAGGAAAATTACAAAGCTATTGTTTAAGCAATTATTCACTTGTAGAAAATTATTAATACATCATTGTTACTAAGAACTGCTGAAAGTTTTCAGCAGTTTTATTATTTTTTTAACTTTTCTTGCAGTATTTTACTTTTGATTTTCGTTATAATTAATGTAGGAAGGAGGGGAGATATGCTAAATGAATCAGAATTAATAGCAAGGGCAATTAAAGGAGATCAAGATTCCTTTGCTCAAATAGTAGATCTATACAAGAACTATGTTTTTGCAATTATTTTAAACTTTATAAAAGATTATAATGAAGTAGAAAACGTAGCCCAGGAAGTTTTTTTACAAATTTATCTCTCCCTTCCAAGTTATAAGTCAAATAATTTTAAAGGCTGGATTGGTAGGATTGCTTCAAATAAGTCCATAGATTGGATTAGGAAGAAAAGAAGTAAATTTAAAGAGGAAGTCCTTGAAGAAGAATTAGTAGATAGCATTAATCTAATAAATACAGATACTCCAGAAGACCTCCTAATAAAAAAGGAAAGAGAGTTGGAAATCTCAAAATTATGCAAGTCAATCCCCCCTATATATGAAGAAACCATAATAAAATTTTATCTACATGGAAAGTCCTATGAAGAAATTGCAAGGGAGGAAGGGGTAACGGTGAAAACTATTGCCTCTAGATTATATCGGGGGAAGAACATGTTAAGGGAGAAATGGAGGGAAAATAATGAAACATTATGACCTTGTAGAATGGAAATTGTTTAAAGAAAATCTTCTCCAGGATCAAATCTATAAGGAAATGGAAGAACATTTAATTTCTTGTGACCAATGCATGGAAGCTTTTCTAGCTTTAATAGATGATAAGGAAATAGAAATGGCAGAGGCTATAGTACCAGAAGACTTTACTAAAAATGTAATGAAAAATATAGAAAATATAAGGCCTATAAAGAAGAATCAAAGGAAGAAAAAAACATATAATGATTTCTTTATATATTATGCTGCAGTGGCATCTGTGGCCATTATCTTGACAGCAAGTGGATTTTTTGGAAAAATGGTAGATTCAATTCCTCAAGTAGCCACAAGTATAAATATGGAGGAAAGTAAGCTTAAAGCAAGTACCTTCTATGATTTTTCAAAAAAAATTACTGAGAGAACTAATAGGTTTGTAAAAAATTTCAATCTAAATAGGATTAAGGAGGATTAGTATGAGGCGAAAAAGCAAGTTTGTAACATTTATACTATCTTTTATACCAGGCTTATCCCATTTTTATTTAGGATATGCAGATAGGGGTTTTTTATATTTATTAATATTAGGCATGTTGTGTGTAGGTACTATTGGTTTAGCCATATTAACTGGTGCTGATAAATTCTTAACATTACTTGTAGGTATTCCAATTATTTGGCTAGTAGCCTTAATAGATGCATTTTCAATTATAAACACCCTTAGATATGGAGATAGTTCCGAAGTTGAAAGTAATTTTTATTCAGAAGAAGCAAGGCTTTTTAATAAGAAGATCATAACCTTAGCCCTGTCCATAATACCTGGGGCAGGCCACATGTACCTAGGCTACCAGAAAAAAGGATTAATATTTATGGCAGGATTCTTCTTTACCATATTTTTCATGGGTTGGTTAAACTTAAGCTTCCTATTATTCATACTTCCATTAATCTGGTTTTACTCCTTTTTTGATGCCTTCCATACTTTCAATGGAAATAATGTAGAGGACATGGATATATCTAATATCTTGCCTTCCATACAACATAAGCATATAGGAATAGGCCTTATTGTCCTAGGAGTTTTAATAGGATTCCAAAATGCTTTGTTGCCAGTTGCTAGACAATTACTTCACTCAATATTTGACTACAACATAATATATAGAATAGAAAGCTATATTCAAACCATCATAGTATCCCTAATATTTATAGCTGGTGGAATAAAGATCTTGAAGGGGAAGAAAGTTCAAGAGGAGGAAATAGAGGGGGATGTGGAAGATGAGGACTAGAAGAGTTGGCACCATATCCATGGCCATAGTTTTAATAGGTTTTGGCCTATTATTGCTAATATCTCAAGTAAGTAAAATATCAGCAGTAGAAATTGCAATAAGGTTTTGGCCCTGTATTTTGATTTTGCTAGGGGGAGAAATCCTGTGGTTTAGCTTAAAGTCTAAAAAGGAAAAGGATGATCTAATAATAAGATATGATATATTTTCCATATTTATTGTAATGGTAATCTTGTTTGTAAACATAGTCCTATATGGGTTTATGGAAACTGGCATAATGGATTATATTAAATATAAGATATCAGAAGAAATTCATTATATAGAAAACCATAGATAAAAAAGAACTGCAAAGTTCTTTTTTTGTTGACTAAAATCATAGATATAGGTATAATAGACTTATCGGTCTAGACTGACCGGTCTATGCTGAAAGGAGTGATATTTTGTATCAAATCAATAATTTAGTATTTAGGTATCCTAAGAACAAGGAAGATACGATAAAAAACATTTCCTTTGAAATCAAAAAAGGGGAAATCTTTGGTTTACTTGGACCATCTGGCGTAGGCAAGTCTACAACTCAAAAAATCCTTATAAAGCTCTTAACAGGATATAAGGGAGAAATATTATACAAGGGCAAAGACTTAAAGTCCTATGGTAGTAGCTATTTTGAAGAGGTAGGAGTAGGATTTGAAATGCCTGTCCACTTTTCTAAACTAACTGCAGAAGAAAACTTGAACTTTTTCAAGAAACTATATTCTTCAACTGTTGATGTTGATAGCCTGCTAAAGAGAGTAGGGCTTTATGATGATAGGAAAAAGAGGATAGGACAATACTCTAAGGGTATGAAGGTTAGGCTAAACTTTATTAGGGCCATGTTAAATAACCCAAAGGCCTTATTCTTAGATGAACCTACCAATGGCTTAGACCCTAAAAACGCTAGGATAATAAAGGAACTAATAAAGGAATTTAAGGAAAAGGGAGGAACAGTTTTACTTACTACCCACTTGATGAACGATGTAGATGAGCTATGTGACAGGGTAGCCTTTATGGCAGGTGGGAAAATAGCAGAGATCAGCTCCCCTAAGGATTTGAAGTTAAAGTACGGTTCGAGGGAAGTAGATATAGAATATAGGGATGATGACCGAGTTAAGAGAGCAACCTTTGGCTTGGATAAGCTAGGAGCTAATGAGGAATTCTTAAATATTATTAAAAATAAGGAAATAATAACTATCCATAGCAAGGAAAATACCCTAGACGATATTTTCATAAAGGTAACAGGGGTGACTAATGATGAATAAACTCCAAATTTTAGTCCAAGGGGAACTGTTAAGACTTAGAAGATACAACCTATTTGCAGCATCCATATTTGTTTCAGCCATATGGGTAGGGATACTCCATTTCTTGAATGTGGAAAATGTAACTAATATAGTACCTCAACTTATCTTTTTAGATGTAACTACTATGGCAACTCTATTAGTTGGAGTAACCTTCATTTATGAAAGGGAAGAGTCAACTATTAGGACTTTATTAGTATCCCCTATTTCCAAAAATCAATATTTATTAGGAAAGATCATATCCAATATAATTCCCAGTATCTTATCCCTAACTATTATGTATGTATATTCTAAGCTTTTTAAAACAATAGAAATTAACTATTTTCTATTGTTGGGAGCAGTAATATTAGTTTCCTTTTTCCACTCACTAATTGGTATACTGTTAACCTATTTTACAAAGGACTTTACAGGCCTAGTTATGGCAATTATGACGATTTTCATTATATTTTTGTTACCAGTTATATTAGTGGAGTTTAATGTTATTACCAGTGAAATATTTAGTAAATTAACTTATATATTGCCTACTAAGTCTGCCTTAATGCTAATAATGGGGACTACTGGTACTACTCATGGATGGGAAATTTTGGTTTCCTTAACCTATTTGATTTTAGGCTCAATAGTCTTGTATTTCATAGTTTTGAAGAATTTTAATTCATATGCCTTAAGGGAAAGTGGTGAATAATATGTATATGAGTTTTATAAAGTCAGAAATAAAAAAATGGAGTAGGGACTCTATGATGGGATTTATGCTTGTTTATCCCATAATCTTTGCTTTTCTTGGTAGATATTTATTGCCCTGGTTAACGGAAAAATATGGCTTTAACTTTGAACCCTTTACGGATTTAGTCCTAGTTATACTAGTTTTATTTATACCAATAGCCTATGGTGCCTTAATAGGTTTTTCCCTATTAGAAGATAGGGATGACAATGTCCTTATCAATATAAAAGTTACGCCTCTTAGTATTCATCAGTTTTTAAGTTTTAGGTTAGTAGGAGTATATATCTTATGCGTAATTGCTACAATATTTGTAATATGGTTCTCTAAGGTTGGAGATATGCCTATGGAGAAAATAGTCACTATCTCCCTATTGGCTTCCTTAGAAGCCCCCATATCTGGACTATTGATCAATGCCTTTGCAAAAAATAAAATTGAAGGCTTTGCCATAATGAAAGCTGGAGGAAGTATAATAGCCTTTCCCATAGCAGGTTTATTTTTCAGCGGAGCTAAGGAGCTGTTTTTCTCATTTGCTCCAGGTTTTTGGTCTGCCAAGGTAATTAGTAGCTTAGTTAGGGGTGGAGGACTCTATCTTACCTATAATCAGTATTTCTTTATAGGGCTTATTTACATGCTAGTATTAAATATATTGGCATATAGCCTGTTTATTAAAAAGACTAATGTATAATGGCAACTGGAAGGAGGTAAAGCTTTGGATGAAAAAAAGGAGAAATCCTTTGAAAGACGGGAAGAGCTAATAAATGCAGCCTTAATTGAGTTTGGAGATAAAGGTTATGACAATGCCTCTTTAAACAATATCCTAAAAGAAGCGGGAATAAGTAAAGGCACATTCTATTATCATTTTAAGAATAAGGAAGATTTATATATTTACCTATATGGCATTCTAGCCCAAGAAAAAATGGATTTTTTTAGTAAAAATATTGCTCCTGAGGAGTTTAACAAGGATTTCTTTACCCTATTAAAAACCATGTTTAAAGTAGGTATAAAATTTGCCCATTATAGACCGGAAATAGCTAAGTTTTCCAAAAGTTTTTTAAAAGACTTGAATAGGCCCCTAGTTGATAAAATAATGAATAAGTTTAATTTGGAAGGTAATAACTACCTAAATAACTTAATTGATGTGGCCTATGATAGAGGAGAAATAAGAGAAGACTTGCCAAGGGAATTTGTAAAGAATATGATAAATTATCTATTTATTAATCTACATGAGATTTCAAATATAACTGAGATTGAAGATTATGTAAAAGAAGCCAATTATTTAATGGATTTTCTTAAGGATGGTATAGGTAGAAAAGGTGCTATGTTATAGCATCTTTTTTTATTTACATAAAATAATAGAAATAAATGGAAAAAATTATTTTAGTATGTTATACTAATTTTGAGTTTGTGCGATGGTGGTGAACAAATGATAGGCTTTTTATGTAAACTTACTCTAAAAAAGCTATTCGAGAATGACATTATTAAAGAAGGCGATATGGAAGTTTATGAATATGGTCTGACTTTACTAATTGGAACAATTGGTAAGATTATTGGTTTCATCATCATTGGAGTATTGACAGGCTTATTAAAGGAAATCCTTGTATTTATTATATTCTTCAGTGGGCTCAGGCTCCAAGCAGGAGGATATCATGCAAAAACTGCTCTTAATTGTTTTTTGGGTTCTTTAGCTGTTATGGGTGTAGCTATTATCCTTGTTAAGATATTACCTGTAGATTACCAACCAGTATTCAATTTACTATCTATTATCATTTCTATTTTCTTAGTTTTTC
>JAAYFT010000201.1 GCA_012728125.1 Tissierellia bacterium
AAATCTCATTACCTCTCTAATCTTTTCCCTCTTATCGGGAATATAACAATGGGTCTTACATTTTTTACAAGAGGTTTTCTCTTCTCCATATCTGCAGTTTTCTAACCTCTTTATAGAGTAGTCATATTAGTCTTTACAGCTTGGACAATTTTCAAGCCCTAATTTATGCTTCTTCTCGCAGTACAGGCTTATCATAAATTCAAGGGTTTTTTTGTCCTTTTCAATCCTTGACATACCTGCCCCCCATTTTTAAGTTATAAAAACTTCTCTTTATGAGAAGTCATAAAGAGAAGTTATTCACTTAACTTTGATGCCTGGTCTGATGTAACTAGGGCATCTATCATTTCGTCTAGATCTCCATCTAAAAATGCATTTAATTTGTATAAGGTTAAGTTAATCCTATGGTCTGTTACCCTACCTTGGGGGAAGTTATAAGTTCTAATCCTTTCAGACCTATCTCCAGAACCTACTTGGCCCTTTCTTTCCTCTGCCCTTTCTGCTGCTTGGTCCATTAACATCTTATCATATAGTCTTGTCTTTAGAATCTTCATAGCCTTTTCCCTGTTTTTGATTTGGCTTCTTTCGTCTTGACAAGCTACTACTATACCTGTTGGCAAGTGGGTAATCCTAACGGCAGAGTCAGTAGTATTAACGTGTTGGCCACCAGCTCCTGAAGACCTGTAGATATCTATTTTTAAGTCCTTTTCATGGATTTCAATATCCACGTCTTCTGCTTCAGGCAATACTGCTACTGTAGCTGCAGATGTATGAATCCTACCGCTGGCTTCAGTTTCTGGAACTCTTTGAACCCTATGAACTCCTGATTCATATTTTAACCTACTATAGGCACCCTTACCTTTAATCATAAAGATAACTTCTTTAAATCCACCTATACCAATTTCATTGGTGCTCATTACTTCAGTTTTCCACCTATTTCTCTCTGCATATCTGGTGTACATCCTATACAAGTCTCCTGCAAATAGGGCTGCTTCGTCTCCACCTGTACCTGCCCTTATTTCTACAATAACGTTTTTATGGTCATTTGGGTCCTTTGGAATTAGTAGCACTTTTAATTCTTCTCTAGTAGTTTCTTCTTTCTCTTCTAAATCCTTGATCTCCTCTTTAACCAATTCCTTCATTTCATCGTCTAGCTTATCCCTAAGCATTTCTTTTGCTTCTTCTAAGGAGTCTAGGATTTTTATATATTCCCTATATTTCAATACTATAGGCTCTAAGTCTGCATGTTCCTTCATTAGTTTTTGCCAATTTTCTCTATCATTAATGACTTCAGGGTCTATTACTTGCTTGTTTAATTCATTATACTTCTCTTCAATGGCTTTTAATTTATCTAACATTTTTTCACTCCCCTACGATAATTTAGTTAGTAGTTAATAGTTAATAGTGCATTGTGAATTAAATCAATTCTTCACTTTTCAATATTCACTATTAACTTTATTATATATGACCGCTCCTACTCCTCCAGCTATAACTAAGTATATAGGGCTTATATCTAAAAACACAATAGCCAATAAAGCAGCTAAGGATATAAGGAGTCTCTTATAGCCAAATTTTGTTTTCCTCATCAGTTTATACACTGCAGACAAAATAAGTGCTACTACTGCAGGTCTTATACCCAAAAATATCTTATCTATAATAGCATAATTTCTAAACTGATAGAAGAACGTTGCAATAGCTAAGATAATTAAAAATGATGGTAAAATAGTACCTAAAACTGCCGTTAAGGCTCCAGGTAAACCAGCTATCCTATAGCCTACATATATACTAGTATTCACAGCCATAGGTCCAGGCGAGCCTTGAGCTACTGCTAAGGCATCCATAAATTCACTATCTTCTATCCATTTCTTTTTACTAACTACTTCCTCTTGAATAATTGGTATCATGGCATAGCCTCCACCGAAAGTAAAGGCGCCAATTTTAAAGAAAGTAATAAACATATTTAAAAGCATCCTATAACCTCCTTATTTAGTAGAGTAATATACCTAAGAATCCAGCTAAGACTATGGCTAAAATAGCATTAAAGTTTTTAAAGGAAACTATATAGAATAACAAGGCAGCAATTAATACAGATTTTATATCGATAAAGGCCCCCTTGGCTACAGTTACAGCTGCAGCAGCAATCAAACCTAAAACCACAGGCCTAATACCAGTAAATACCCATTCTAAATAAGGAGTATTTTTAAACTTAACTATAAAATGATATAAAATACTCATAACAATAAAAGACGGTAGAACTACAGCAATAGTAGCTACTACTGAGCCCAAAACTCCTGCCACCTTATAGCCTAGAAATGTAGCAGAGTTAATAGCAATGGGCCCTGGAGTCATTTCAGAT
>JAAYFT010000202.1 GCA_012728125.1 Tissierellia bacterium
ACCTATTACGTAGACGGAAAGAAAATAGCGGAGAAGATGTTGGAAGATATGGGCTTCAATAAAAAAATCTAATAGTTGGTGATAAAATGACCTTTAAGGAAGAATTAGAATTAATATTGAATAAGGAATTAGATGTATTGAAGGAATTAAAAGAATTAACCTTTGAAAAGACAGATATAATTATTAACAATAAAATTAGGGACTTAGAAGCCATGACTAAAAAAGAGGAAGCCCTAATAAATCAAATCGCCCTTTTAGAAGAGGAAAGGGAAAAGTTATTAGATACATGGGGGGTAGCTCCCAACACCCCTATTTCTAGTATCATTGAAAGGATACCTGGAGAAAAAGGTGACCTGCCACATATTAAATATGAAATGCATCATATAATGGAAGAACTTTACTTAAGGAATCAATTAAACAGGGATTTAATAGAGGAAAACCTTCAATGGATAGATTTTAATATAAATTTAATTAGCAATATGCAAGTTCAACCAGGCTATGGAAAGGATAATAAAGACAATAAGATACCAGGAAAAAGTATATTTGACAGGAAGGTGTAATTATGGGATTTGGTGGCCTATATATATCTATTACAGGATTGCAAGCGTCTAGGCAATCCTTAAATACTGTTTCACATAATATTTCAAACTCAAATAATAAAAACTACGTACGCCAATCTGTTCTCCATGCTACAAATCCTTATACAGTGACTCAAGTTGGAAGGCTGGAAATAGGCACAGGAGTTAACATAGGAGAAATAAGGCAAATAAGGGATGAATTTTTAGATTTAAAGCTTAGGAGGGAGATCTCCAGCTTTGGATACCATTATGCCAAATCTCAAATACTGGAAGACGTTGAAGCAGTATTTAATGAAATAACCAGCAGTGGACTACAAAGTGTAATGGACGATTTTTGGAACAACTGGAACGAACTATATAAGGAACCAGAGAGCTTAACCATTAGGGGTTTAGTCCATGAAGCATCTGTAGCCTTTGTAGATACTGTAAACCATCTATCTACCCAATTAAGCAATATTAAAATGAACTTAAATAACCAGATCTTGATAAAGGTAGATGAAACCAATAAGCTACTAAATAGAATTGGTGAGCTAAATCATCAAATTAAATTAGTAGAAGGAGAAAAAAGTAAAGAGAAGGCCAATGACTTTAGGGATGAAAGAAATGCCCTTTTAGATAGATTAGCTGAATTGATACCCGTCACAGCCTATGAAAACTCCTTTGGGGAAGCAATAGTACACCTAAGGGGCAAGGAGCTTGTCAGTGGCAACTTCATCAGTACCATAGATATAGAACAGGACAGTGATGGACTAGCCCATATTTATTTTCACAATACAAATGAAAAAATAGATCTAAATGGCTTAGGAGAATTAGGTGGCTTTATAGATGCCAGGGATGAGTCTGTAACCTATTATATGGATAGGTTAGATATCTTGGTCCATACAGTTGCTACTGAAATAAACAAGCTTCATAGCAACGGGGTGGACTTATTAGGTGATACTGGTACTGATTTCTTTGTTGGAGTAGATAACCTACAAAATGCAGCAGCCAATATTAGGGTAAATCCAGACTTATTTAACTTCAACAAAATTGCCATATCCCAGTCTGGCGCCATAGGAGATGGAGTTATTGCCAAGGATATCTATGAATTGAGAAATACTAAGTTGTTTGATGATATGACAGTAGACGATTATTATAGGGATATTCTACTTAGCCTAGGCTTGGAAAGGGAAGCCTCCAGGACCATAGCCACTAACCAAGAATTCTTAATAAAGTCTATAGATGAAAAGAGGAAGAGCATATCAGCAGTATCCCTAGATGAGGAAATGGCAGATATGATAAAGTTCCAACACTCCTACGTAGCCAACTCTAGGGTAATCAATGCAGTTGATGAAATGATAGAGACCATAGTAAATAGAGTAGGAATAGTGGGAAGGTAGCTATAATTGACAATTGACAATTTTAGTTCATGCACGATTCACAGTTCAAAATGCACAATAATATATACAAGTATTTTTTGATAAATATGGAAGGAGAGTTTATTTAATATAGAAATTACCTCAACAACTTTGACTTAAGAGAGGTGTTTAGAATGTTTTTTGGCTTCAATAGCGCAGTAAAAGGACTATTAGCTTCTCAAAGAGCTTTATATACAACTAACCATAATATAAACAACGCCAATACTAAAGGCTATTCAAGACAGCAAATAGAGCAAAGGGCCACTGACCCTTTTAGAATGCCAGGTATAGGCTTTTTAGGTACTGGTACAGAAATCCACAATATCCAAAGAGTAAGGGATGCCTTTGTAGATTTTAAATATTGGAACGAAACAGCACCCTTAGGTGAATGGGAAATAAAGAAAAACGCCTTAACAGAAATAGAAAAACTAATGGGAGAGCCTTCAGATAATAGTTTTAGAAAATATTTAGACGACTTCTATGTAAGCCTAGAGGAAATGAGCAAAAACCCATCTGACATAGCCTTTAGGGAACCAGTAAGGGAAAATGCCCTTGCCCTTACTAAACATATAAACGAAACAGCCGAAAGGCTAATGGATATGAAAGAAGAAGTTGAATACAACATAGATATGAAGGTAAAACAGATAAATAGCTTGGCAGAGCAAATAGGAGCCCTAAATAGGCAAATCTACTCTCAAGAATTAGATGGAAAACCTGCCAACGACCTAAGAGATAGAAGGGAATTATTAGTAGATGAACTTTCCAAGATAGTCAATGTAAGGGTAAATGAATCTCCAGAAGGCAAATACAACGTGTCTGTAGAAGGTATATCCATAGTAGACCATCTATATGTAAATAAAGTAGTATTCAATAAAGATGGGGCCATGGGTGAGAAATTAACCTGGGAAAATGGAGGTAATATAACCTTAAGTTCAGGAGAACTAAAGGGTTTAATAGATGTATATGAAGGAAACGGGGAAAACAATACTTATAGAGGTATTACCTATTATATAAATAAGCTGGATGAGTTTGCCAAGGGCTTTGCAGATAAGTTTAATGAAGTCCATAAGCAAGGATACGGCCTAGGCTCATCGGCAAACGGCATTAGTTTCTTTGTAGGCTTAAACAATAGTTCTGATCCAAATGACATAACGGCTGCAACCTTAACCTTGTCAAAGGAAATACTAGATGATGTAAAAAATATTGCAGCAGCAGGAGTAAGTGGTGGACTAGCTGAAGACAATACAAACCTTTTAAAACTAATCGGCCAAAGAGAAGACCCAAGGTTTTTCACAGGTGGAGTATCCCAAGGAACTCCCGATGATTTTATAAAGTCCATCTTATCCAACATGGCAGTAGATAGCCTACAAGCCAAGAGACTATACGGAACTCAAGAACTAATACAAAAGAACATAGAAACCAAAAGGTCCTCCATATCAGGAGTCAACATAGATGAAGAAATGGCAGACATGGTAAGGTTTCAACATGTCTACGTTGCCTCTTCAAAAATGATAACGACTATGGATATGATAATCGACGTTACTATAAATAGGTTAGGACTTGTGGGAAGGTAAAAACTAGTGAATAGTGAATAGTGAATTGTGAATAGTGAATAGTGAATAGTGAATAGTGAATAGTGAATTGTGAATTGTGAATAGTGAATTGGTAAAAGGGGGAACAACAAATTGAGAATAACAAATAACATGCTAATAAACAATATGACCTATAACCTAAACCAAACCCTACAAAGACTAGAAAAACTTCAATACGAATCCTCAGTAGGTAAAAAGTTTAGGGTACCATCAGATGACCCGATAGGTGCCAGTAAATCATTGAAATTCAATACGGATATATCTAAAGTAGAACAATATTTAAGAAATGCCAAGGATGCTAAGGCTTGGCTATTAGAAACAGAATCTGTCCTAAATGAAATCAATACAGTTCTTCATAGGGCCAATGTTCTTACAGTACAGGCAGCCAATGGACCTAATGAAGAGGACTTGCCAAAGATAAGAGACGAGATTGTAGAACTAAGAGAACATTTAATCCAGCTTGCCAATTCGACCTATGCAGGTAGAACCCTATTTACTGGTTTTAAAACAGATGAAAAGCTATTAAACGACGATGGAACATACAATGTAGATATAAAAAATGCAGAAGTATTTGTCTACAATGTGGGAGTAGCAGAAAAGGTACCAGTTAATACTTTAGGTAACAAGGTCTTTGGTAGTGGAGCTGGCAACTACACTGATGAGGTAGGCGAAGGAGATAAGGCCTATCTAATCCAAGTATTTGATGATTTGGCACTTGCCTTAGACCCAAATAATCCAGACAGCCATAATGTAATCCAAGAATCCCTAACCAAGATCAAAGACTCCATGAACCAAATATTATCCGTTACCTCAGAATTAGGAGCTAGAACAAATAGGTTAGAACTGACAGAAAGCAAACTGGAAGACCAATTATTGACATTACAAGAGCTTCTATCCTTCAATGAAGATGTTAGCCTTCCCGATGCACTGATGAGATTGGCCATAGAAGAAAACGTATATAGGGCCAGCCTTGGCGTAAGCGCCCGTATAATCCAACCAAGTCTAATGGATTTTTTAAGATAGTTAGGGGTACGAATCTTCGTATCCCTAACTTTTTGTGATAAAAGTCCCATAATATGGGTACAAATACTTATAGCAGAATTGGACAAAAAAAGGTATAATAATCATACATACCATTTTTTGACAAAAATTTTGCAATCATAGGTCAAAAATAGGTAGGAGATGATACATATGAAGGTAAAAACTAGAGATTTTGGGGAAATTGAAGTGCCAGAAGAAAATATTATTCTTTTCCAAGATGGAATTCCGGGCTTCGACAAAGAAAAGGAATTTATAATCATATTAAATGAAGATGAGGACAACCCCTTTCACCATCTCCAATCAGTTAAAAATCCTGATCTTTCATTTATAATTATAAATCCTTTTGAAGTGTTTAAAGATTATGACATAGTGATTCCACAGACTGCAATAGATAAGCTAAAGATAGAAAAAGCAGAAGACGTTGTGGTTTACTCCATAGTAGTAGTACCGGAAGATATAAGGAAGATGACAGCCAACCTACTAGGTCCCATAATCATTAACCATAAGGAAAAATTGGGAAAACAAGTAATATTAGACGACTCTAGGTATACAACAAAACATTTTTTGTTTAACCAAGACTTCCAAGAGGAGGTCAAGTAATATGCTTATACTTACAAGGAAAAAAGACGAATCCATCATTTTAGATGGAAGGATAGAAATCAAGATTATAGAAATAGAAGAGGGCAAGGTAAAAATAGGCATAGAAGCTCCCAGGGACATAGACATAATTCGTAAAGAATTATATAAGAAGGTGGAGGAGGAGAATATTACTGCAATAAAATCTAAGTATAAACCAGATGACATTAAAAAATTATTTAAAGAGAAAAACAATTAAATAATGACTTTCAAGGAGGACAATTATGGCCATGGAAGGATTAGAAAAAACTTGTTACAGTAGCAGTTTTTGGAAGGTGTTAATAGTAGATGATGACAATTTTATACATCGTTTAATCAAAGAAGTAAACAAAAATCTTCGCTTTGAAAACAGGTGTATCGAATTTATCAGCTCTTATAATTCTGATGAGGCTAAGGAAGTTTTAAAACACCACAATAACATAGCATTAATATTAATTGATATCTTTTTAGAGGAAGTAAACTCAGGTTTAAAACTAGTAAAGTACATAAGGGAGGATTTGAAAAACACCGAAACTAGAATTGTTCTTATGACAGGACAAGGCTCTATGGATTTACAAGAGGAAGTTATTTTAAACTATGATATCAATGGATACGAGAATAAGCCTGATCTATTTTCCAAAAAAATGAATACAGTTATCTTATCGTCCTTAAGGTCCT
>JAAYFT010000203.1 GCA_012728125.1 Tissierellia bacterium
AGGCGCAGGCGATGCTTATTGCTGCTTGCATGAATTTAAAGAAGATAGCGAATTGGATGTGGAGGTCCAGGAAAAATGGACCAAATCCATCCAATCCATGCGTTAATATGCATGGTCTTTTATCAAACTTATATAGTTTTATTATTTGTTCATTAAGAAACACGGTTTCCATAAAGAAGGAAACCGTGTTTTGTCTGCAAACTGCAATATATTATATAATATATATATTTTTTTGTATAGGGGAGCTAATTATGGATATAAAACAACTCATATATTTTGTAACCGTTGTAAATGAAGGCAATATTACTGCTGCTGCAAGAAAGCTTCATATTGCACAGCCTGCCTTAAGCAATCATATTAAAAATCTAGAAGATGACTTAGATGTAAAGTTATTTCATAGAGGTCCAAGGAAAATAACCCTTACAGATGCTGGAAAAATTCTTTATACCAAGGCAAATAATATCCTTGAAATAAAGCAATCCATTAGAAAAGAGTTAGAGGATAGTAAATCTGGTTTTAAAGGAACATTAAAAATTGGTACAATATCAGCCATAGATGCAGATCTATTGGAAAATAATTTTCTTAATTTTCATGAAAAATACAATAATATTAAGTATGAATTATATGAAGGTATAACCCCAGAGATTATAGATTTATTATTTTCAAGGATAATTGAAATTGGAATTGTAAGGACACCCTTTGATAGGACTGGACTTAATACCACTTATTTGAAGGCTGAGCCCATGATAGCAGCCTATAAAAATGATCGTGATTTAGATAAATTCGGAGAAAGTATCTCAATAAAAAATCTTAATGAGAAACCCCTTATAATTTATCGAAGATTTGAAGATCTAATAATTACAGCATTTCAAAAGTCTGAAGTAGACCCTTATATATTTTGTATAAATGATGATTCTAGGACTTCACTTCTTTGGGCAAATGCTGGATTGGGAGTTGCCATAGTTCCAATATCTTCTAAAAACCTTGTACTAGCAAATAATTTAAAGTTTAAAGTCATAGACGACGAGTCCTTACTCACTCAAGTTGCAATAATAACCTTAGAAAACAGCAGCTTATCTGCTGTTGCAACTAATTTTTTAAATGAAGTTACAAAAGACCCTGCCTCCTAAGAGTTAGGGTCTTTTTGAAAATCATGATTTCTATAATTTTGTTCATTATAGGAACATCTTGGAATTTGTGATAGAGGTAAAGGTATAAACTTTAATACTCCATATCAATTATAATATTAGAATCCAAATCGGGATTTATACCTTTTACTAACTCTATTAGCTCCTCTCTAAATTTTTCCTGTGAAAATTGTTTGTCAACTTTTTTCCCATCTATTACCACATGGAAAACTACTATTTTTTTGTCGTTATTATCTATAATATTGAAGTCATGCATTGATTTTACAAATTCTTCTTTTTTAATCCTACCTTTAATCTTGTTCATAATATTTAGGACTTCTTCTGAATGAAATCCTATGGGATCCATGTGAATTACTAGATGTAAATTAAACCTTTCGCTTAACTCTCTCTCTGCCTGATCAATAATATTGTGAATAGTAACTAGATCAATATAATATGGTATCTCTGCATCTATCGTAGCCATTACTCTGCCTGGCCCATAGTTGTGAACTATTAAATCATGTACTCCCACTATATACTCATAGGAAAGAACACATTCTTTTAATTCCTTTATTAAATCCCCATCTGGAGCCTCTCCGATTAATTGACTTACAGTTTCTCTTACTAAGGAAAATCCTGAATACAAAATAAATATAGATACTAAAATTCCAATATATCCATCAATGGGATATTCTGTAATTAATGATAGAAGTAAGGATAATACGACTACAGAAGTAATGATTACATCGCCTAAGGCATCTGTTGCCGTTGTCTTCAAAGCTCCTGATGAAATTTTTTCTCCAAGTTTTCTATTAATAAAGCTTAACCATATTTTAAGGGATATAGATACTACTAGCAGTATAAAGGGAATTACTTGAAATTCTATAGCCTTTGGATTAATTATCCTATCTACTGATGATTTAATAAATTGAAATCCTACTACCATGACCATAAGAGCTATCATTAATGCTGTTAAATACTCTATTCTTCCATGACCATATGGATGTTCTTTATCTGGTGGTGCATTAGAAAGCTTAAATCCTACTATAGTTATAATGGAAGAAGCACTATCAGATAAATTATTGAACGCATCAGCAGTAACAGCGATAGAATGCATTGTTAATCCTGTAATAAGTTTTAATATAGCTAGAAATAGATTAACAAATAAACCTACGAAGCCAGAAGCATATCCTACTCTTTCCCTTACATTTTTATCTGTATAATTATGGTTTCCCTTTGTAGCAATCTTTAAAAAGTATTCTGTTAACATATGTCCTCCTTAAATTTATAAATATAATGATTATACCACAAGTTTAATTATACCCAAATATATAACTAATTTTAGATTTAATAAGATATTTTAGAGAAAGAATAAAATCATATAATTTTATATAAGAATATTTATTAAGTTTTGGCTTAAAATAATATTGTCTATTATGTATAAGTAATTTTTTATGAAAGGGATGAGAATTTGGAAAATAAGATGGATAATAAAAGAGAAGATGATATTAGTATAAATGTGATTTCCGCTCCAAATGATGTTAAACCAGTATCCCAAGCACCTGTTGGAAATGCTGGCAAAGCTCCATTCTGTATATATGCAGGCATGAGGCATGCCGATGGATCAGTAATAAAAATGGAAGATGGCTCAGAAGTAGTCTGTACTGAGAATGGTTCATGGCAAAATACTAGATAAATTTAAAGCCCTTAATGCTAAGGGGTTTAATTTTGTATTATATTTTCATAGTAAAATAATGCTTTTCATTCTATATAATAAGTGAAAGCATTATTTTATACAGTTTAGATATCTGTATAGAATAAACTTCACTTGTTATAAGGAACATAGGTTGGCCAACTTATTACCTTGTTAAAGCTACTTTTAATTTAAAAGGGGGATTTTAAAATGAATTATGAATGGCAACCAAAACCGACAATATTATCAAGAACTGATTGGAAAGCAGCTTCAGCTTCTGGATGTAGTGGGTCTAATTCTAAAAAGTATATAATTGTACATCACTCTGGAGATGATAATGACGCAATAGCAAAAGTCTTTGGAAATGATGAAAAAGGTTTTATGAAAAGAATCCAAGAAATTCACATGGGTCAAGGATGGTGCGATATAGGATATAACTATGGAATAGGTGTTAATGGAACTATACTTGATGGAAGAAATGATAATGTTACAGGAGGTCATGCTACAGGATATAATTCTTCAGCAGTGGGGGTTTTCGTCCACGGAAACTATGATATTAGAAGTTTCAAATCTATACAAGAAGATTCCTTGGTGAACTTGCTATCTTGGCTTTGCTATATCTATAATATTTCTCCAGTAAATATTCTTGGTCATCAGGATGTTGCAAATAAAAGCTGTCCAGGTAACAATATTTATCGTAGATTAAATACAATAAAGGACAA
>JAAYFT010000030.1 GCA_012728125.1 Tissierellia bacterium
AGGAGGAATAATAATGAGAATAGAAGTAGACGCAAGGGGACAAGCTTGTCCAAAACCAGTTATAATGACTAAAAAGGAATTAGACAATATAAAAAATGGAATAGTTACCACTATAGTAGATAATGAGGTAGCTAAAGATAATGTATCTAAGCTTGCCATATCCTATGGATATAGTTTTATCATAGACAAGGGAAGGGATAATGAATACTATATTCATATTACAAAGGGAGGAGTAGAAGACAATATTACTCTTTCTAAAACAGATAATAAAGAAGAGCCAGCAGTATGTATACCAGATACTTTTAAGGATTTGACTATTGCCATAGGTTCAGATAAAATGGGAAACGGGGAGGAAAAACTTGGGAAAATCCTAATGAAATCCTTCATTTATACTGTAAGAGAAACTACTCCTTTTCCATCAACTATGGTATTTTACAATTCAGGAGTTTTCTTAACCTGTGAAGGTTCAGAAGTATTGGAAGATTTAAAGGCATTAAAAGAAGAAGGGGTTGAGATTATTTCCTGTGGTACCTGTTTAGACCATTATAACTTAAAGGATAAATTACAAGTTGGAGAAATTGGAAATATGTATAGCATATACGAAAAAATGAGGAATGCAAACAACACAATAACATTAGGATAGGAGATAGATATGATCAAAGAAGTTTATGGAGTAGCTACTTTTAACTCTACCCACCACACCATTCAGGCTGAGGGAGTTTTTAAAGAAAAGAGCATAAGCTTTAGGACCATACCAACACCAAGGGAGATTACCCGAAGTTGTGGTTTAGCTATTTTATTTGCCCTAGATGATTTAGATATAGTGAAGAAAATGGCAGATGATGGAGAAATAAATATAGCCAATATCTACAAATATACTAAGGAAGGACACCAGAATAGGGCAGAAAAGATAATATAAATTAGGTGATAAAATGGAAAATTTTATGGGAATAATAGACTATTATTTCAAGGATAGTAGTGGAGACTTAAATATATTTGGCAAAATTGGAAAGATCATAATAATTATAGTAGTGATTAGGCTTTTATCCTATTTAACTAATAGGGTAATAACTAGGTTTTTAAAGAGTAAAAGTGAATTAAATTTTTTTGCTAACAATAAAAGGGCCAATACAATAGGAAGTATATTAAAAAATATAATAAGATATGTTTTTTATTTCATAGGAATTATTATGATCCTAGACATATTTAACGTAAACACTACATCTATTATTGCAACAGCAGGAATTGGAGGTTTAGCCATAGGTTTTGGAGCCCAATCCTTAGTAAAAGATGTGATTACAGGTTTCTTTATCCTAGTAGAAGATCAATATGCAGTAGGTGACTTTGTACAAATCAACTCCTTTGAAGGAACAGTGGAGGAAATGGGTTTAAGGGTTACTAAGTTAAGGGGTTTCTCAGGAGACCTTCATATAATTCCAAATGGCTTGGTTCAAGTTGTAACCAACAAAACTAGAGGTGATATGAGGGCCTTAGTGAAAATATCTATTGCCTATGAGGAAAATATAGATAAGGCTATAGAAGTGTTGAATAAGACCTGTGAAGAAATTAAAAATACTAATGAGGATGTAGTAGATGGACCAAATATTCTTGGGGTTAGCGATATGGATAATGTAGGTATTACCATAACCATAGTAGCCAGAGCTAAACCTATGTCTCAATGGTCTGTTGAAAGGGCTATAAGGAAGAAAGCAATAGAAGCCTTGAGACGAGAAAATATAGAAATTCCTTATCCTAGAGTAGTCTTATTTGGAGGTGACGAGAATGCTTAAATATGAAGTAGGAGATATTATAACATTAAAAAAAGGTCACCCTTGCGGAGAGAACAAATGGGAGATTTTAAGAACTGGAGTAGATATAAAGCTTAAATGTTTAGGTTGCGATAGACAAATTTGGTTAACTAGGATTGAATTTGAGAAAAGAGTTAGAAAAATCCTAGTAGGTGAAAAATGGATAAGTATAGTCCATTACAAGGGTAAAGAAGATGATGGTAAAACTGAGAGCCAAGACAGCTAATAATTAGTATAGATTTGAATTGACAAAATTTATATAAAACATATACAATATATAATAAACATATAATTTTCATAAATAGGAGGAGTAAAATGGACGAAGGGTCTGGGGGCACGATTACTGGACAATTGCTTTTAATTTTAATTTTAACAATGGCAAATGCTTTTTTTGCAGCATCAGAAATGGCAATGGTGTCAGTTGATAAGAAAAAACTAAGCATGGAAGCAGAAGAAGGGAATAAAAAAGCTAAAATGTTATTGGATCTATTAAAAGAACCTTCAAGGTTTTTATCCACCATACAAGTAGGAATAACCGCAGCAGGTTTCTTTGCATCTGGATCCGCAGCAATAGGGCTTTCATCTGATTTTGGAAGATTTTTATCTAGATTAGGTGTTCCTTTTGCAAAAGATGTAGCTTTCATACTGATTACTGTGATTTTGATGTATTTTAATTTAGTTTTTGGAGAGCTTGTGCCAAAGAGAGTAGCGCTCAAGTATTCTGAGAAATTTTCTAAATTTGCTATAAGAACTGTAAACTTAGTCTATAAAATAATGCGTCCCTTTGTTGCTTTTTTATCCTTTTCAACTAATACGGTTTTAAAGCTAATTGGCATTGGAACCGATGGTGTAGAAGAAAAGATTACCTTGGAAGAAATACGCTCCATGGTAGAAGTTGGACAAGAGCAAGGAATAATAAATCCAATAGAAAGGGATATGATAGACGGTGTTATTGGCTTTGATGATAAATTAGCCGAGGAAATAATGACTGCAAGAACTGAAGTCTTTATGATAGATTTAGAAGACCCACTGGAAGAATATCTTGATGAGCTATTGAAATTAAAATATTCAAGAATCCCAGTATATGAAGGCTATGTTGATAATATTTTAGGAATACTCTATATTAAAGACCTGTTATTAGAAGCTTATAATGTAGGCTTCGATAATATAGATGTTAGAAAAATTCTTCGACCAGCTTATTTTGTCCCTGAAAGAAAGAATATCAATGAATTATTCAATGAGCTGCAAATTAAAAAACAGCATATGGCAGTTCTAATTGATGAATATGGTGGTTTCTCAGGAATTGTTACCATGGAAGACTTAATAGAGGAAATAGTAGGAGATATAGATGATGAATACGACCATGATGAACCAGAATTAAGAAAGCTAGATAGCAAAACATTTTTTGCTAAGGGTACAATTTCCATAAGAGAATTAAACAATAAGCTAGATATTGAACTAGATGAGGATTCAGAGGATTTCGATACCTTAGGTGGATTTTTAATAGATCAAATTGGCTATATACCTGAAGATGGCCAAAAAGTCGTTGTAGAATATGAAAACTTAGAATTTCATATAGAAGAAATTTGCGATAAAAGAATATGTTGGGTTAGAATCATTATAAATGAAATTAAAGATGAACTAGAAGAAGATTTAGAAGACGATGAATAACATAAAAGTCAGATACATTTTTAAATATGTATCTGGCTTTTTATTTTTTAAAGCGCCTGCCAAAAGGCAAATATTATTTAGATATTAAATTGTTAATATTTTCATAATATTTGTAATAGATAAACTTTTTCATTTTACGATTAAATTGTACTAAAAGATTAGACAATTTAGAGTACACATAGTAAACTATAAGTGAGGTAATAAAACCTAAATTATGGAGGTGCATATGATGTCGTTAAAGTATGCAAAGCGTATGGACAACATTAAGGCTTCAGAGATTAGAGAGCTGTTAAAACTTACACAACAGCCACACATAATTTCATTTGCTGGGGGAATGCCAGCACCAGAATCATTTCCTATAGAAGAGTTCAAAAAAGTTAACCAAGAAGTTCTAGAAAACAATGGAGCACTAGCCATGCAATATGGGCCAACAGAAGGATATTTACCTCTTAGGGAAGTAATAGCCAAGAGGATGAAAAAACTACAAGTAGATGCGACAGCAGAAAATGTTTTAGTTACCAGTGGCTCACAGCAAGGCTTAGATTTTGCAGCTAAGATATTTATAAACCCAGGAGACATCATAGTGTGCGAAAGCCCAACTTACTTAGGCGCAATCAATGCCTTTAAAGCTTATGAACCTAAATTTATAGAAGTATCTACCGATGACCATGGTATGGATATGGAAGAACTAGAAGAAGTACTAAAAAGCAATGATAATGTAAAATTTATATATGTTATACCAGATTTTCAAAATCCATCAGGAAAAACATGGTCAGTTGAAAGAAGAAAGAAACTAGTAGAGTTAGCAAATAAATATAATGTAGCTATAATAGAAGACAATCCCTATGGAGAACTACGATTTGAAGGTGAGATTTTACCTGCTATTAAACACTTTGATACTGAAGGCAGGGTAGCTTTCTTAGGAACTTTTTCAAAGATCTTAAGCCCTGGATTAAGGCTTGGATGGGTAGTAGCAGATAAGGAGTTCTTAAGCAAGTTTATATTAGTGAAACAAGGTGCAGACTTACAATCCAGTACCATTTCCCAAGTAGAAGTAGCAAAATTCTTGGAAATTTATGACCTAGATGAGCATATACAAAAAATCATAGAACTATATAGACATAGACGAAATGTAATGATGGAAGCCATAGAAAAAGAGTTTCCTAAGGAAGTAAAATATACTTACCCTGAAGGCGGACTATTTACTTGGATAGTATTGCCTGAATATATGAATGCTAGAGAACTGGCAGCTAGAGCCTTAGAATACAATGTAGCCTATGTACCAGGCGGGTCTTTCTTCCCTAATGGAGGAAATGAAAACACAGCTAGATTGAACTATTCTAATATGAATGATGAAAAGATAAGGGAAGGTATAAAAGCCCTAGGAAAGGTAATAAAGGAAGCATTAAGAACTAATTAAATTTTAGTATAGAAATAATCCCCTCAATTGAGGGGATTATTTTGGTAAATGGACTTCTATAGTAGTTCCTTCTCCTTCCACACTAGATAAATGTATTTTTCCATCATGAAATTCTACAATATGCTTGACAATTGAAAGGCCTAGGCCAGTGCCACCTACTTTTTTAGACCGTGATTTATCAACCCTATAAAACCTTTCAAATATCCTAGTTTGGTCCTCACTGGGTATGCCTATACCTGTATCACTAACCTTAATAATTGCCCAACTATCTTTAGAATATATATTGACTGAGACCCTTCCACCTAATTTATTATACTTAATGGCATTATCTACAAGATTATATAATAAATCCTCAATCATTCTTCTACTGCCTTCAATTACTGTTCTTTTACCTGTCAAGTCTATAGCTTTTTCATTTAATATCCTTCCTTTCGATTTTTTTCATTCTTATTTTTCTCAATATTAGTGTAAAATATCAATGTTAAATCCAAATACATGGCAATGTTAAATCTATGTAAAATATTTGGTATCTTTATAAGTTCCCGGTTTTGACAAAGATCTGAAAAGATGATAGTCATAAAGACTAGTTATAAACTTTCTCAGAAAAAGTTTACACAGGAGTTAAATTAAAATATAATATTCCTTAATATAAATCCTTTTTACAGGTGAATTTGAACATTAGGAGGGCTAACATGAAGTACTATAGTACTAGGGATAAAAATAATATAGTTTCCTCCAAGGAAGCTATTATAAAAGGCATATCAGAGGAAGGAGGCCTATTCGTTCCAGAAAGTTTTCCTTCTTTTCCATCTATAGAGGAACTAATCAACTGTAACTATAAAGAACTGGCTTATAAGGTCTTAAGCCTATACTTAACAGACTATACAGAGGAAGAACTTCTGTCTGCAGTAGATGGAGCCTATGATGAAAAGTTTAGAAGTGAAAATATAGTTGAAATAAAAAGCACTGAAAATGCTCATTTCTTAGAGTTATTCCACGGGCCTACATTAGCCTTTAAGGACATGGCCCTTACCATACTTCCTTACCTTTTGAAGGCTGCAATAAAAGATAAAAATATAGATAAAGAAATTGTAATACTAACTGCAACTTCAGGAGATACAGGTAAAGCTGCCTTAGAAGGCTTTAAAGATGTTGAAGGCATAAATGTTATAGTTTTTTATCCACATGAAGGGGTAAGCCATATTCAAAGACTCCAAATGGTTACCCAAAGGGGTAGCAACACCTTTGTTTCAGCCATAAGAGGAAACTTTGATGATGCCCAAAGTGGAGTTAAGGAGATATTTGCCGATGAAGACTTTAATGAACTTCTAGAAAAACAAGGATACATATTATCATCTGCCAATTCCATAAATATAGGCAGGCTTATACCTCAAATAATTTATTATGTATATGGGTATATAGAACTACTTAGAAAACAAGCTATTTCCAAAGGTGAAAAGATCAATATTGTAGTTCCTACAGGTAACTTTGGAAATATATTGGCAGCCTATTACGCTAAAAGGATGGGACTACCTGTTAATAGGCTAATCTGTGCATCAAATAACAACAAGGTATTATCCGACTTCTTTAACACTGGTATATATAATAAGGAAAGAGACCTACTCCTTACCTCATCTCCATCTATGGATATATTAGTATCTAGCAATCTTGAAAGGTTTTTATACCATCTTTCAGATGATGAAAACCTTATAAGGGAAAAGATGACAGACTTAAAGGAAAAGGGAAAATATCACTGGGACAGCTTCAGAGAAGACATATATGCTAATTACACCAATGAGGAAGAAACAGCCTATTGGATAAAGGAAGTCTATGAAAGGGAAAACTACATAATAGACCCCCACACTGCTGTGGCTTATGGAGTTTATATGAAATATTTAGAAGCTGAAAAGGATTCAAGTAAGACTTTAATTGCATCAACTGCAAGCCCCTTTAAGTTTCATAAGAAGGTATTGACTTCTATTGGCCAAACCCCAACAAAAGATGATTTTATTGACTTAAAGAAGATCTCAAGGCTTTCCAATGAAGGCTTACCAAAACAATTAGGAGAACTAGAAACCCTACCTGAGCTCCATAAAACTGTATGTGGGAAAGATGAGATGAGAAATATAATATTAAGATTTTTGAAGGTGAATAAAGATGATTAAGGTAAAAGTTCCAGCCACAAGTGCAAATCTGGGCCCAGGTTTTGATGCCTTAGGCTTGGCTATTGACAGGTACAATACATTTACCTTTATTGAAAGTAATTTAGAGGAAGTGGAAAACCTAATATATAGGTCCTATAGGAAAGTCTTCCAAAGTTTAGGCAAGCCTATTATACCGGTAAAAATCCGGGTAGATGGAAATATACCAATGGCAAGGGGCTTAGGTTCTTCCGCAGCCTGTATAGTTGGGGGCATCATGGGAGCCAATGAAATCCTAGGCAATCCATTAAATAAAGAGGACATATTAAAACTAGCCACTGAAATAGAAGGCCATCCAGATAACGTGGCACCAGCCATCTATGGAGGTTTGGTGGTTTCAGTTATGGAAGGAAATAGGGTCCATATAGGAAAACTTCCTATAAAAAACCACTTGAATTTTATAGCCCTAGTTCCAAATTTTGAACTATCAACTTCAAAGGCCAGGGAAGTCCTTCCTAAACAAATAGATTATAAGGACGGGATTTTCAATGTAGGCAGGGTAAGTATACTGCTTACAGCCCTAGTAACAGGGGACAATAGCCTTTTAAAACTAGGTTTACAGGATAAGTTTCATCAGCCCTACAGAGGAAAGCTTATTCCAGGTTTTGAGCATATTATTACTACTATAAATAATATAGGAGCTTTAGGCTGCTACTTAAGTGGAGCAGGTCCTACCATAATGTGTATAGGAAAAGGGGAAGATAATCAGCTTATTAAAGAC
>JAAYFT010000204.1 GCA_012728125.1 Tissierellia bacterium
GATGGATTGTTTTTATCCATAGGTCCTAAACTATCCTCATAAAAAGATTTTATATATAAAACTCCTACAATAAGAATAACTATAATTCCGATTAAAAAAACTATAGGTTTGTTCTTCCTTTTTTTTGCACTTGCATTTTCCATTTTTTCAACTCCTTATGAGTGATCCCCCTTAATTTTAGTTAATAACTAATAGTTAATAGTGAATAGTTGTCGGGTCTAGTATTCTTTTAAGTTTGTTGCCTTTTCATAGACTGAAAGTATTATGCTGCCAAAAATAGCAACTGATAACAGCTCTCCACCGCTAATACCTAATACTGTAATAAAATATGGAACTTTCGTAAAATATGATACCCATATTGATACTATTAACCCATTTAATATTACAGGTGGTAATATTCCAGTAATCTTATTTTTCATCTTAGAAGTTAAATAAGCTGCTACGAGAGTCACCATGCTACCCCCTAGGATATCAATAAGCCCAAACCCAGAATAAAATGAAAGCAATAAATTAGATAATAGGCATCCAATAAAAACTCCAGGTACAGCTGCTGATTCTACTAAAGGCAATAATACTAACCCTTCTGCTATCCTGAGTTGGATAGGGCCAAAGGTAAGATTAATAAAGGGTAATGGTAACATCTGTAATAGTACCAATACTATATATAAGGCTGCAATTATACTGGCTTTAGTTAAATACTTTGTATTCATATAACCCTCCAATTAAAAGATTTTGTATTTTACTTATTATTGATTATTTACTAAGATTTAATTCATATCTTTGGTTTAAATTGGTATTTTTAGAATTATTGGGAGTATTATAGGTACAGCTATAGTACATGTAACTCCAGTAATAAAAGCTATTAAGGTTGTTTGAGGATCTGTTGATTTTGAGATTACTGGCAATGAAGTATCCATGGCTGTAGCACCTGCTGTAGATACTGATTCTAGCTTTCCAATGTATTTTGCTATAAGAGGAATGAAGATTAAAGCTATTATTTCCCTAAATACATTGGATAGGAAGGCCAAGGCACTTAATTCCACGTACCCATCTGATAGTAATATTGTGGAACTTAGGCTGTACCAGCCTAAGCCTGCCCCAATGGCACCAGCTTCATTTATCTTCATATTTAAGAATATGCCTACTACCATACTGCCAACTACGCTTCCTATTATAACTCCTAAGGGAACTAATAAGGCTTTAAGTCCTAATTTCTTTATTTTATCTAATATATCCTTCTGTTTTCCCAAATCTATCCCCACAAAAAATAATAAAACCATTAGTCCTATATCAATTATAGTTCCTATATAATCGGAAAACTCAGCAGGTAAGAAAAAATAGCCAGTTCCTACTCCTAGAAAGACAGCAACAAATATTTTAAGACTCAATTTCTTTCTCCTCCAATGGAATAAATTTCTTTACAAGATGTACAAATAGGATGCTGAATCCTACGGCAAATATTGAAATAATAAATGCCTTCAAACCTATTGAGAAAATATTGGAAATCACCTTATCATTGATTCCAATGGTAATCCCCATTACAAATAATAAAAATAGTAAACTGGCAGTTTGTATTGTATTTAGTTTTCCTTCTAATTTTGGGGATAGTTTGTCCTTGTATCCAATTAGCCCCCCCAGTACTAAGATTCCTAAGTATTTGATTAGTGTTATTACCACCAAGGTTGCCCCCTTTATAAACTTGTCTATTTATTTGCCCATAATATTATATCAAAATCCCCAGTATAAATCTATACTAGGGATTATATTATACTTCCATTATAATTGGCAAAATCATCGGGTTTCTCTTTATTTTTCCATAAAGGTGATTTCTCAAGGTATCTCTAATATTTGATTTTAATGTAGCCCAGTCAGTAATATTTTTCTTTTCACATTCGCTGAGTACGTCTCTAACTATGTTTCTAGCTTCTTCCATTAAATCTTCAGACTCTCTAACATAAACAAAACCTCTAGAGATAATATCTGGACCTGCCAATACCTTACCATCTCTTTTACTCATAGTAACAACTACGACTATTAAACCGTCTTCTGATAGATGTTTCCTGTCTCTTAAAACTATGTTTCCAACGTCACCTATACCTAATCCATCAACTAATATATTTCCAGCTGGTACTGTTCCTGCTACTGCTGCAGTATTTTTAGTTAACTCTAAGACATCTCCATTATCTAATAAAAATATATTTTCCCTTGGCATACCTAGGGATGCAGCTATTTCTGCATGTTTTTTAAGGTGCCTAAACTCTCCATGTACTGGA
>JAAYFT010000205.1 GCA_012728125.1 Tissierellia bacterium
AAGGCATGCCTTTGTTTTTTTATGGAGACGGACCCAAAGTATACTGCCAATATGTATAGGGTAGTTTCACTGGACCCCATCATGACTGCTGACATCCGGGCTACTAAGGATTCTGGTCCATAGGTGGTGGCCAGTTCACTCATTATACCTTGGGCGCCACTGCCTGACAAGGGCCTCATAAACATCATTGGGACTACTTCTCTAGGTATGTTAAATATTTCAAGTATGGGGCTAAAGGCTTTAGTAAATAAGTCCATGGCTCCAGACTCCCTAAATACACCTATGGCCACAAGCATGGCTACAAAGGAAGGTATTATCCTAATGGCTGTAGTAAATCCATCCTTGGCCCCTTCTATAAAGGATTCATATACCTTTATTCTCTTACTCATTCCAAAGGAGATAATGCCTACTATCATAAAGGGGATGGCAAATTTAGATAATATGTCAATTATTTTAAGTAACATCTAAGCTCTCTCCTTTTATTGGTCCTCTCTATTTTATATCTTGGAAGTCCCTGTAAGGTTTTGGCTGCTATAACTGCTGCTATTGTAGATAGGCTTGTGGCCATTATGGTTGGCCCTATTATTTCTGTTGGATTTGTAGCTCCCGCTGCAGCCAATATGGCTATGGTAGAGGCTGGTATCAAGGTTACAGATGATGTGTTTATGGCAAGAAAGGTAACCATGGCATCAGTTGCTGTGTCTTTTTTTCTATTGAGTTTTTGTAGCTCCTCCATGGCTTTTAGGCCAAAGGGAGTAGCAGCATTGCCTAAGCCTAGTATGTTGGCAGAAAGGTTCATTATCATTGCTCCCATGGCAGGATGGGTCTCAGGTACATCGGGAAATAAGCGCACCATAACTGGTTTTAATGCCTTAGATATGATTTTTATAAGGCCTGAATCCTCTGCAATCTTCATTATGCCTAGCCACATGGCCATAACTCCTATTAGGCCAAAGGCTAGTTCAATTGCCGTCTTGGCATTTTCTATGGCAGCTGTGGTTACTTGATCTATATTTCCATTTATGGCTCCTACTAAAAAGCCTAAAAGAATTAGTGCAGCCCAAATGATATTTATCATATTAACACCCCAGATATTAGTTAATAGTTAATAGTGAAGAGTGAAGAGTTTAAGACCCCTTGAAAGAAGATCTCGTAGGTAAGGCTGATGCCGCCCGTCTCAGGATGACACCTTGTATCAGCTTTTGAGTATAAGTTGCAGTGAATTCATTGGCTACTTACCAAAGTTATTCACTATTAATTATTCATCGTTCACTAAGACTAGGCCTCAAAGTTAGACCCCAATAATTGTTCATTCTCCATTGTCAATTCTCAATTGGTATATAGTATTCTCTTGGGCTTGGTCATATTCAAAAAATAAAATAGAGCTAGGAAAACCTAGCTCATTATACTCCAAGTAATTGTTGGGCTATGAAGAAATATAACATTAAGCTTATGGCGTCGACTATGGTTGTTATCAAGGGTCCTGCCATTATGGCTGGGTCTAGTTTGAGTTTTTTAGCTAATAATGGTAAGGTACCACCAACCATCTTAGCAGTTATTACAGTTACTAATATGGTTAAAGATACTGTTGTGGCTATTATAAGTTCTACCCTTTCGATTAATATAAGTCTTATGAAATTAATAACAGAAAGAACAAGACCTACTATTGAGCTTATTCTAATTTCCTTCCACAAGACTTTTAACCAGTCTTTAGTGCTTATTTCTCCTACTGCTAAACCTCTTATGATCAAAGTAGAAGATTGATTTCCTGAGTTTCCACCTGTATCCATTAACATTGGTATAAAGGTACTTAGGATAACTACTGATGCTAATACGCTTTCAAATTTTAGCATTATCCTTCCAGTAAAGGTGGCAGAAATCATCAGTATTAAAAGCCAAGGTAGTCTCTGTTTAGCCAAGGTAAATACATCTGTATTTAAATAGGCTTCTTCTGATGGAGACATGGCAGCCATCAATTGAAAGTCTTCTGTGGCTTCCTGTTCAATAACATCCATAATATCATCAACGGTAATAATTCCCGTTAATCTATTCTCCTTATCTACTACTGGAATGGCTAAAAAACCATATTTCATAAATAGACCAGCTATGCTTTCTTGGTCATCATGGGTGTATACCTTTATTACTTCTGTTTCCATTATATTCTCTAGTATCTCATCTTCATCGGATATTACAAGACTTCTTAAAGATATGATGCCTTCTAAGACCCTTTTGTTATCTGTTACGTAACAGGTGTAGACTGTTTCTTTATTCAATCCTGTTTCCTTAATGTGTTTTAGGGCTTCTCCTACTGTCATTTCCTTCTTCAAGTCTACATATTCTATGGTCATTATGCTTCCTGCAGAATCTACAGGATATTTTAAAAATTGGTTTATCAATTTTCGTTCTTCTTCTTTAGCAGATTTTAGGATTTTCTTTACAATATTTGCTGGCATTTCTTCTATTAGGTCTATCATATCATCGAAGAAAAGTTCCTCCATTATATACTCCAATTCCTTGTCTGTAATGGAGTTAATAATGCCTGCCTGTTGTTCAGTAGAAAAGTATGAGAAAACTTCTACTGCCAAATCCTTGGGAAGCATCCTAAACAAGAGTAGTGTCATATGTTCATCTAATGGGTCAAGTAGCTCTGCTATGTCTACTTCATTCATTTCCGATAACTCATTTTTAATTTCTACATACTTTTTTTGTTCAACTAATTCCAATAGCCTTCTTTCATCCATGTTCTCCCTCCATTAGAGAACCACTTTCGGAGATGAAAATGGTTCTTCTTTATTTTTACTTTATTTTTATGAATTATACAGTTAAAATTCTGCAAAGGCCCAGAATCCATTTTCATCACCAACCTTTCTATCAATTCACAATTTACAATTCACAGTTCACAATTATTGGGGCAGAACTTTTGGGCCACTTTCGACCTTGATTCCTAACCTTCACAATTGTGCATTGTGCATTGTGAACTGTGCATTATTAATAAACTATTCACTGCTTCTTTATTATAGCACATATGGTAAATTGCAAAAAGAAAAAAGATAGGTTACCCTATCTTTTTTAACAACTTCCAGGTTGAAGGCCATCTGGAATTACTGTAAAACCTTTTCTTAACCAGCCATCATTGTAGTCAATTGTGAACTTTTGAAAATTCTCTTGTAATATTTCATCTACTAGGAATACAAAATCTTCTACTTTAGTTTCAATATCTCCTTCTTTATGCTCATCCAGAGCTATGCCAAAAGTTGGTCCACCTCAACCATAGCCTGCGATATAAATCCTCAAAAGCTTATCTGTTTTCTTGGATTCTAGTATTTTTTTCAATTCTTCTGATGCTCTATTTGTTAAATCTATAACCATTCTA
>JAAYFT010000206.1 GCA_012728125.1 Tissierellia bacterium
ACATATCCCTTTCCTTTAGCAAGGACAAGATCAATAGATTGGTGCTTCCTCCAATTAATCCCTTGTCGATTTTCACTTTTACACCTCCCAAACATACCTAGAGCATCTATGTATAATTATACATAGATGCTCTAGGTATGTCAAGGTTAACTGCCTGACCCCTCCATAGGTAAAGGAGTTGATGATTTCTAGACTCTGGACTGACCAAAAAGATAAGGTAGCTTGGAGTACTATAAGGCCTGAAAACAAAAGATTACCTCCAATAATAGAGCCAAGTAGCAACAAGATCTTTCCTAAGGTCCATTTAATATTTAATTTGGATATGGACCAAATAAGTACAATTAGTCCCTGACCAAACCTGCCTATCCTCATCATTTGAATATTATGGCCCAGTACCTGTAGTATGGTTGTTCTAGGTCTAAGGAGGACCCTGTCAAAGTCTCCTGTCCTCACTAGGTTTGGGAAAATATCAAACCCCCTGGTCCAGCCCTCTGCACAAGGTCTCCCGTAAAAAACCTTGCTGGAATATCCACTAAGCCACTAAAAGGCAAGTAATTTAATATCTGTTTCATCTTATCTGGAAATAGGGGTAAGGGAACTACCATGCCTGAAAATAAGGTTACAATGGCTGATAGTAGTCTTTGAATTCCATCTCCAGAAATGGAATAAAGAGTAGTAATGTTTATAATATTGGTCATGGTGCAAGAGATCAATAAGGCCCCAAAGCTTGTTACCATCCATGCTAGAAAGGCTAATACACTTGGTGGAAAAATCATGCCATAATCCTTAGGTAAAAGTAAGGCTACTGTAAATAATGGAATAGACCTCAGTAGAGTAGGTGCAGTTCTTAATGCAAAGGCCCTGGCTAACCAGTAATTATAGAGATTCATAGGCCTAATCAGTTCATAGGTTACATCTCCGGTCCTTATTAGGCTTTGAATTTCCCTATCTCCATTCCAAGGCAGTATACCCAGCATAGCCTGACCTATCCAGATATAGGTGGCAGCAGAATTGAAATTAATTGGCATAGGATTAGAAGTTGAATCGTAAAATCCCTTTAATACCATGTGACCCCTCCTTCCATAATATGGCGTAAGGGAAATTTTACCAAATTAAAGTATTTAAGTCAACAAAAATCTCACTTTTATACTATGATAAAAGTGAGACCAAAGCCTAAATAGGTAAGGATAATTCTATTTTAAATCCATTGTTACTTGAAAATTTTACTTGTCCCTTGTAGTCATTAGCCCTGTTTTCTATGCCCAGTAGGCCATTTCCTTTTACTAATTTTTTAGACCCTATACCATTATCTTCAACTATTAACTTTATATAAAGGTATCCAATCTGAATAGGACTGGCTCCTATAGATGAAGCATAAATTGGAAATATGAATCCTATAAATGACAATGGTAAAGATATAAAATATATGGTTCTTTTTAATTCCTTCATTAATCTCCCTCCTGGTCTTTACCATTAGTCTATTATGTTTTCTAGAGTTTTTCATCTATCTATAGTCATGGATAAGGTCATGTTTTTCCTATGATTTTGGCACAAAAAAAACTGTGAAATAATCACAGTTCTTTGGAAATATATAATGCCAATTGCGTCCTATCTTTTAAATCTAATTTATCTAAAATGTTTGTTAAATGGTTTTTTACAGTTCCTTCACTTATATAAAGGATTTCACTGATTTCCTTATTAGTCTTTCCCTCTCCAACCAAAAGGGCAATTTCATACTCCCTTTTAGTCAGGTTTTTTCGAATATCTTCCTTTTCCTTTTTTGGTGATATTTCCTTAATGGCACCCAAGATTTTTTTAGCTATCTCAGGTTGCAAAAGGACGTTACCCTTATAAACAGTTTCTATTGCTTTTACCAATTCTTCTGATGAAATATCCTTCAATATATAACCGTCGGCACCATTTTTTAAGCCTTCAAAAATATACTCATCTTCCTTAAAGGTGGTTAGGATAAGGACTTTAGTATTAGGGTATTTCTCTTTAATCCTCTTAGTAGCCTCTACCCCATCCATAATAGGCATACGGATATCCATAAGGACTAGGTCTACTTGACTTTGCTCTAGAACCTGCAAGGCCTCTTTTCCATTAGTAGCCTCCCCAACTAAAAAGATATTATCGTATAGGCCAAGCATCATCCTTAGGCCGTTACAGAAAACTTATAAAACTCTATAAAGTTTATATCAAACCTTATAAAAGTCTATGTTTCCTTCCTAGTTCATCGTGCCCAGTTTCGGATATTCCTACTCCTGTTTGTTTGACACTCCGAAGGCTTAAATTCCCCACTAACGTATGGGTACACATCAATATCTGCTTTAAGTGCTACGCTACCCCTTTACCATA